>NZ_JBRCLD010000021.1:0-13722 GCF_053487655.1 Thermaurantiacus sp.
GGCCTCCTCCCCTTTAGCCTCCTCCCCTTTAGCCTCCTCCCATTTAGCCTCCTCCCCTCAGCCCTCCTCCCCTCAGCCCTCCTCAACGCCGAAGGAGTGGAGCCAGGGGCCGTGCGCGCGAAGCCATTCGGTCGCGCTTGCCAGAGGCGCGCCATGCAGCCGTTCGGCAGCTGCATGGAAGGCAGGGGAATGATTGAAATGGACGAGATGCGCGACCTCGTGCGCAACGACCGCCCGGCGCACCTCGTCAGGGGCAAGGACCAGGCGCCAGGAAAAGGCAATCCGGCCGTTGCGGGAGCAGCTGCCCCAACGGCGGACCGGATCCCCTACCCGGACCTCTCGAATGGCAAGGCCGGATCGCCGGGCGAGCGCGTGCGCGTCCGCTGCAAGCAGCGTGGAGGCAGCGCGCCGCAGAACCGCGAGCACGCGCCGATTGAAGCCGCCGCCATCGATTCCGGCAACCAGCCGGTCCGCCTCCAGCCGAGCCCGGCAGCCCGGACTGCCTTCCAGGAGCAGCTCCCGGCCGGCGAAGGGAATCCGCATGCCCGGGCGGAACGGAATGGCCGTGACAAACCGGCGCTCGACTTCGGCTTCGAGCCAGTCGCGGTTGGCCTCGATCAGCATGAGACCGGCCTTTAGCGGCGTACGGGCCGGAAGGGTCAAGCGCACTGTGCGACTTGCGGGGCAAGGGCGGATGACGATGCGCCGCGAGCGCGGATCGCGGCGGATGGCGAGCGGCACCCGGCGGCCGGCAAGCTCGAGCGCGCGCGCCGCCGCCACCGGCCCCCCGGGCCTACTCGCTGTCGTTGGCGCCGCGACCGCAGATGAAGCGATCGAGGTAGCGGCGAGTGATCTGCTCAACAGGCATGACGACGAAGACATCGACAGTGTTGAACTGGCGATCGACGAAGGCGCCATCCCCAACCATTGCGCCCACCCGCAAATAGCCCTTGATGAGCGGCGGAAGCGCCCGCGCTGCCATGCGCGGATCATAGCTGCCACGAGCCAGGCGCTCCATGGGCACATAGTGATCGGCGAGCGCCCGAGCGCGAAGCTCGACGGGTGCCAGATGCTCGTGGAACAAGTAGGAGAGCTCGGCCGCATGCACGTCCGGATCGGTGCCATGCAGGGAGGCACAGCCGAACATGTAGCCAATGCCGTGCATCTTCAAATAGCTTGCAATCCCGCGCCAGAGCAACGCAATCGTGGTACTGTTGCGCCATTCGGGCGCTACACACGAGCGGCCGAGTTCGAGCAGCTGGCCACCGCTATCGGATGAGCGGATGAGGGGGGCGAGATCATATTCGCTGGCGGAATAGAAGCCGCGGTGCATGGTTGCCACCACCTGGCGCAGCAGCCGGTAGGTGCCAACCACATGCGGCCGACCGTCCTCGCCATGGTCGATGACGAGGAGATGGTCACACACACTGTCATAAGGGTCGATGTCGCGGCCGGCACGCGCGACCTCGGCCGTCGGTATCGCTCCCATTTCGCCGTAGAAAATGCGGTGGCGCAACGCCTGTGCTGCGGCGATTTCCTCCTCTGACCGCGCGATACGCACATCCAGCCGGCCGAGCCGATGGATATGGGGCGAAGCGGCCAAGACATCGGCCGCCACCGCTGTCGACGCAAACGCCGGCAAAGCCGCCATTACGCAATCCCTTATGACTAGCCCTTATGATTGGAAACCAGAACCCGCGCTAGCCGAGAAATGTGACAGAAAGAATGCGGCGGGGTGACGGGACGACGTCAGGCCGGCGCGGCCGCGGCGCCGGCATGCGCCGGCGGCCCCGGCTCGCGGCGCATCAGCCAGACGAACAGCAGCACGCCAGGAAGCGCAAGGAGAGTGGTCAAGAGGTAGAAATTCACAAAGCCGAGCGCCTCGATAAGGGCGCCAGCCGTGGTGCCGGAAAGGACGCGGCCAAGGATCGAGGCGAGTGCCGAGAGCAGCGCATATTGCGTCGCGGTGAAGCGGAGGTTGCACAGCCACGACAGATAGGCGACGACGGCCACGCCGCCGATCCCGCTTGCGAAATTCTCAAACCCGACTGCTGCTGCCATGACGCGGTTGTCATGGCCGGCGAGCGCAAGGCCAGCGAAGGACAGGTTGGAGACGGCCATGAGAATGAGGCTGAGCAGCACGGCGCGCATCATGCCAAGCCGAGCGTAGAGGATGCTGCCCACGAAGATACCCGCAAGCGTTGCAACAAGGCCAAAGCCAACATCATAGGCTGCCACCTCGTCCTTGGAGAAACCGAGATCATTGAGGAGCAGCCGCAGCGACAAGTTGGCAAGCGTGTCGCCGATCTTGTGGAGGACGATGAAGAGGAGGACGATCCAGCCATTCTTGCGCAGCACGAAATCGGTGATCGGGGCAACGAAGGTTTCGCGCAGCCTTGCCAAGAGGCCCCGAGGAATGGCGGCAGCTGCAAGGGCCGCACTCCGTGCGTCCGGCTCGCCCAGAAGCAGGGCAGCAGCAAGTGCCGGCAGCGCGAACAGGGTGGCAGCAGCATAGGCGGCCGGCCAGCCCATCCGCTCGGCGACCACCAGCGCGAGTGCGCCAGCGCCAGCCGAGCCAAGCCGCCAGCCATATTGGCTCATGCCCGAGCCGGCGCCGAGCTGGTCGGGACTGAGAGACTCGATCCGGTAGGCATCAATCACGATGTCGAAGGTGGCGCCAAGGAAGGCGACGGTCAGTGCAGCCGCGACCACGGTTGGAAGGCGAGTCACTGGATCGGCGGCACCAAGCCAGGCAACGGCTGCCATCACGGCAAGGGCAATGACAACCAGCCAGGCGCGGCGCTGGCCGATTGCCGTTGCAAGCAAGGGCAAACGGATGCGGTCCACCAGGGGGGCCCAGAGAAACTTCAGGTTGTAGAGAAGGAAGGTGAGCGCAAAGGCCGTTACCGCGCGCTTGTCAATGCCGGCTTCCGCGAGGCGAGTCGTGAGAGTCGAGGCGATCATGGCGAACGGAAAGCCGGATGCGAGCCCGAGCAGGAGAGCGCCAAGCGGTCCGCGCTCGAGGAAGGGGGCAAGGGAGGCGAGGCGGCCGGAGCCTAGCAGTGTGTGCATCCTCCTCCTTTAGGGGCGCGCGCCACAAAGAAAAGCTTGCGTGCGCACACCGAAAGGCCTTTGCTTTGTGGTGATGAACCTGCCGTTCGATGCCCCGCGCACACCAACCGAAGGCCAGATTGCGCTGGCCGAGGCCTGTCGCGACCCCGAAACAGCAGCGGCCCCCGTAGGGAAAATCCTGCGGGTGGAAAGTGGGCGTTACGTCTCGGCGGCCCGCTTCGCGCTCGAGCGGGAAAGGCTGTTCGGCCGGCTGCCGCTGTGCCTCGGGCCCTCAGCGATGCTGCCCGAGGCCGGAACCGTCATGACCCACGACGGCTTCGGCGTGCCGCTCCTCCTCATGCGGGCGAAATCGGGCCGGCTGGAGCTGTTCGTGAACGCTTGTCGGCACCGCGGCACGAGGCTCCTCGATGCGCCACAGCCACTCCGGCAGCCCAGGATCGTCTGCCCCTACCACGCCTGGTCCTACGGCCTGGATGGCGTGCTCGAGGCCGTCCCCCGGGCCGAGACCTTCCCGGGGCTTGATCGCACAGAGCTCGGGCTCGTCCGGGTGCCGCATGTCGAGGCCGGCGGCCTTATCTGGGCAGCCCCTTATGGGCCCGTCGATTTCTCCCTGGCAAGCGGGGCGCTTGCAGCCGATTTCGACGCGCTCGGGCTTGGCGCCATGCATCTCTATGCCCGGCGCACCCATGAGGTTGCTGCCAACTGGAAACTCATCATGGACGCTTTCCTTGAAAGCTACCATGTCCAGCGGCTGCACGCTGGCTCCATCGCCCGCTTCTTCGAGGATGGAATCACACGCGGCGACAGCATCGGGCCGCACATGCGCTCAGCTGTGGTCCGGGTTGGCGGCCTTGACGGAGTCAATTTTGCCGACTGGAAAGAGCTCCGGCGCGTTGTCACCTATGCCTATCAGCTGCTCCCTGCGACCGTCCTCGTCGCCAGCCCCGACTATGTGAACCTGATGACACTGATGCCCCAGGCGGCTGACCTGACCCTTGTTGAAGACTTCATGCTGATCCCGGAACCGCCAGCGACCGAGGAGGCCGAAGCGCACTGGGCGAAAAGCTGGGCCCTGCTCGACGGGCGGGTGTTCGGCACTGAGGATTTCGGCGCCGCCGAGGCCGGCCAGCGCGGGCTGGCGAGCGGCGCCGTGCCAGAGCTGCTGCTGGGCAACCTCGAGAGCGGGATTGCCCGCTTCCACCGCACGGTCGATGACCTGATCGCAGACTAGCAGGGACGGCCGGCTCAGGCGATGATGTCAGGGATGAGCAAGTCCTCAAGCAGGCGGATCTCATCTTTCAAGCGCAGCTTGCGCTTCTTGAGGCGCGCGAGTTGGAGTGCATCCGCCCCCGGCGCTCCGGCAAGCGCAGCAATGGCGGCGTCAAGATCGCGATGCTCCTGCCTCAGGTGCGACAGCCGGGCCCTGAGTTCTGCCTCGTCCAAACGCCTGTCCTTCCTCTGAGGCCCCTCTGCCGCCGGCGACTCTTGCCGAAGCCGCCAAGGGTGCGTCAAGCCAGCGCGACTCGGCACACGCAGCTGCGCGCACAAGCTCTCAAGGGATGGAGGCACCGCAACCCCAGGCCCCCAAGATGTCGAGGCTTTGCTGACGCCGGCAACCATGCTTTCATAGCCTTGGGGCTTGCGATGCTGCAGCCCCGCCAGGCACGGAAGGGAAGGCACATGGCCAGCGCGCATCTCGAAGCCCTGAGCAGCCGCCATCGCTTGATCGACGGCGAGATTGCAAGCGAGATGCGCCGACCCGTCCCCGACAGTGCGCGCTTGCGCAGGCTCAAGCGCGAGAAGCTGCGCTTGAAAGACGAAATCGCCCGCAACAGCTGATTGCGTGCCGGCTGCGCCCGCAAACGAGCGCACGCGCACCATATCGTGCCTGTCCCCGGGGCCACCTGCGGGGTGGGTTCGCGTCAGTCGTCGCGGCTCACGCGCTCAGCCCGTTCGTGCCGTTCCTGCGCTTCGAGAGTCATGGTGGCAATCGGCCGCGCCTCAAGGCGGGCAAGAGAGATGGGCTCGCCGCTGATCTCACACCAGCCATATTCGCCAGTCTCGATCCGCTCGAGTGCAGCATCGATTTTGGCGAGCAGCTTGCGCTGACGATCGCGCGCGCGCAGCTCGATTGCCCAGTCGGTCTCGGAGGATGCGCGGTCGGTCGCGTCGGGCTCCTGCAGCGGCTCGGACTTGAGCTGGGCAAGTGTCGCCTTGGCCTCGCCGAGGATTTCCGCCTTCCACAGGAGCAACCGGCGCCGGAAATAGGCACGCTGGTTCGGGTTCATGAAGGGTTCGTCTTCGCTTGGCCGATAGTCAGGGGGAAGATCCACTTCAGCCAGCGCGGCGAGGACGGATTCGGTATCGAGAATGTCGGACGCACCTTCCCGCGCACGCGTGTCAGACACTTGCCGCTCCCCTCAACAGGTCCCTCTCAACAGACCCCGCCTCAACAGACCCCGGTGGCGCCCGCCTGTCACGGCAGGATAGCTGCCGGTTCGCGCGCGCCAATATCGCAAGCCGGTGGCCGGAGCAAGCAAACTCTGACCTACTAGGGGCGAATTTGCAGCCAAAAGGCAGGCCACGGAGAAAGTGTCGCACTCAGGCAATGGCCGGCCGGGGCCTGCGGCACTGCGGGGCAGCGCCGATGCGCGCTTCGACATCCGCCAGCGGCTCGGCGACGACCGTCATCCAGAAGGCATTGGCGTGCAGCAGCGTTTGCGAATCGACCAGGAGGCCGATGTGGCCGGGCCACCAGACGATGTCACCCCGGGCCCGTTCGGCGGGTCGGACGTCTGGTCCAGCGTCTGCAAACAGCATGTCGGAATCCCGCCGGGCGGGCTGGCCGGCAAGCCGCAGCGCGACTTGGACGAGGCCGGAGCAGTCGATCCCGGACCGCGTGCGGCCGCCCCAACGGTAGGGGCTGCCGAGGAAGCGGAGCGCGTGCGCAACGGCATCTGAAGCGGGCTCAGGGCCGATGAGGTGGCGTCGGTGCACGAACCGGCCTGTGTGCGGGCCGGCTGCGACCTCGAGAAAGTCGCTGCTTGCTTCGCCGACGATGAGGCGGCTCAAGGCCGGCAGGGTGACAAGCGAAGGGGCCTTCAGCGCTGGCGCTAAAAACACGAGCGCATCGCCTGGGCCAACCCGCGCTTCCTTCGTGCCTGCGTCAGCCCTGGCGACTGGCCCGAGTGCGGCTGTCGGGACATAGCCGACGTAGGAATCATCAGCGGCCTGGCCCCAGGCCCAGCCGCGCTCATCTTCAAGGACGGCGAAGACCTCGCCGTGAAAAAGTTCGCTGACCAAGGCGGATGCGGGATCGGGCGCAGCATGGAGCGGCGCCGTTGTTGCAGTCACCATGCGCAGCACGGGCGCAGCATAATGCGAGACCGACACCCGCCCTGCAAGCGCGACATCGGCTAGGCCCGGGCGCCAGGCGTTGATGCGCGGGTCAAGCGGCGAGAGTGGCGCTGTTGCACGCGGGCCGCGGATGCGGGGCTGTCCGGGCGCATTCATCGACAGCCGAAGCGGCGATCCAACATGGCGGCACAGGCGAAAAGTCCCATGGCTGCGGCGCCCTTGGGCCGGCCGGGCCGGGCCTTGCCATACCAGGCATAGAGGTCGAGATGCGCCCAGGGAATATGGGCGGGCAGGAAATGCTCAAGAAAGAGGGCGCCGGCAATCGCGCCAGCAAATGGCCCGTCGGGCGTGTTGTTGAGGTCTGCGACCGTCGAGCGCAGCATCTCACGATAAGGCGCCCACAGCGGCAAGCGCCAGAGCGGATCCTCGGTTGCAGTTGCAGCGGCAAGGAGGTCGGCAGCAAGCGTCTCATCGTTCACGAACAAGGCCGGCAAGTCCGGACCAAGCGCAACCCGGGCAGCGCCAGTCAATGTCGCAAAATCGAGGATAAGGGCCGGAGCCTGCTCTGCGGCAAGCGCAAGCGCATCAGCGAGCACGAGCCGGCCCTCGGCATCGGTGTTGCCGACTTCGACGAACAGGCCCTTGCGGGTTGCAATGACATCGCCAGGGCGAAGCGAATCGCCCGAGACCGCATTGTCCGCTGCGGCAATCACAAGCAGAAGCCGCACAGGCAGGCGCGCAGCGATCACGAGGCGGGCGAGCGCGAGCGCATGCGCCGCCCCGCCCATGTCCTTCTTCATGAGCGCCATCGCCGGGCCGGGCTTCAAGTTGAGGCCGCCTGTATCAAAGGTGATTCCCTTGCCAACGAGGGCGATGAGGGGATGAGTCTCGGCGCCCCAGGCAAGCGTAATGAGGCGCGGCCGGCGCGGGCTTGCCCGGCCGACGGCGTGGAGGGCGGGGAAATTCTTGTCGAGGAGCGCCTCACCAACAAGTGTCTCCACTCTCGCTCCAACCTGGTCGGCAAGGGCGCGGACAGCAGCTTCGAGCTCGGCTGGCCCCATGTCTTCGGCTGGCGTGTCGATGAGGTCGCGAAGCTCGGCAACGGCCTCTGCGGCAGTAATGGCCGGGCCAATTCCGGCTGGGTCGGAAACAAGCAGCCGGCGCGCGCCCTTTTCCTCGCCCGCCTTGCGATAGCGGGCAAAGCGGTGCTGGGCCATCAGCCAGCCGTGGAGCGCATGGGGCCCGAGTGTGCCTTGGAAGCGGTAGCTGCCTTCCGGAAGCGCAGCAGCAGCAGCTGCGAGAGTCCAGCGGCCGGCGGGCACTTCGTTCGGGCCGGTTCCGAGTGCCAGGAACCAGCCCTCGGCTTCGGGGAGGATGAGGGCCTCGTCGGCACGGCCGCGAAACCCGGCACCGTCGACTGCTGCTCGCGCGGCTGGAGAGAGCCGCGACCGGAACGCCTCAAAGCCGGCCTCGCTGACAGGGCGGATTGCGACCGCGGCCTCGCCCCGGTCCGGAGCAACAAGCGCAGCGAAGTCCGTCATTTCTGAAGCAAACGCGCAACCATCGGCGCGTGATAGGTCAGAACGCCGGATGCCCCGGCCCGGATGAAGGCAAGCAGCATTTCGGGCACCACCTTGGTGCGCTCCAACATGCCTGCTGCAACGGCAGCTTCGACCATCGCATATTCGCCCGAGACACAGTAGGCGAAGACGGGCACGTCGAAGCGGTCCGCGACGGCCTTTACCACATCAAGATAGGGAAGGCCTGGCTTCACCATGACGCTGTCGGCGCCTTCCGCCACATCGAGCGCGACTTCGGCAAGCGCTTCGCGGGCGTTCGCAGGGTCCATCTGGTAGGTCGCCTTGTCGCCCTGGAGCCGGCCGGCAGCACCCACGGCCTCCCGGAAGGGGCCGTAGAAGCTGCTCGCATATTTGGCAGCGTAGGCCATGAGGTGGGTGTCTGCGAAGCCTTCCGCTTCCAGCGCGCGGCGGATGGCACCAACCCGGCCATCCATCATGTCGGACGGCGCGAGAATGTCCGCACCCGCGCGCGCCTGGACCAAGGCCTGGCCGACCAGCCTTGCAACGGTCTCATCATTGAGAACACGACCAGCCGGATCGAGGAGACCGTCATGGCCATGCGCCGTATAGGGATCGAGTGCGACATCGGTCATGACACCCACGGCATCGGTCGCCGCCTTGATTTCGGCAATTGCGCGGCAGACGAGATTGTCGGGGTTCAAGGCTTCGCGGCCGTCCTCGGTGCGGCGGTCGGCAGGAGTGTTGGGGAACAGGGCAAGGGCCGGGATGCCGAGACTGGCCGCCTCGCGGGCAAGGCCGCCAAGTGCTGCGAGCGGCTGGCGCACAACACCGGGCATGGTGGCAATGGGCTCAGGCTCCGCCCCTTCGGTCACGAACACGGGCCAGATGAGGTTGGCCGGGGTGAGGTGGGTTTCGCGCACCATAGCGCGAAGCCAGGGCGTTCGGCGATTGCGGCGCAGGCGAGTTGCCGGAAATTGCCCCAACATCATGGGGGCCGGCGATAGCGAAGCTGCACGCCTGCTGCTAGTCCCGGCCACATGGCCCTCTTTCCCGTCGAAGACCTTGAAGCCCTGCTGGTTCTGCGTGCGAAAGCGGGGCGCGCCATCAGCTATGGCGAAGTGTTCCAATGGTTCGGCCTTCCCTTCCGGCGATCTGACGTCCGGCAGCTGTGCGCAGCACTCGAGGAGGTGGATGCCCGCCAGCGCGGCAGCGGCAGGCCCGAGCTTGCCTCCCTTGTCGTGCGGCAGGCAGACGGGATCCCGGGCCAGGGCTGGTGGCTCTCCAAGAACCATGATCCATGGGAGGGCGCGTTCGAGGGCCCGCAAGCGCGGCAGTTTGTGGAAGCCCATCAGAAGCGCGCCTTCGCCTGGTGGCAGGAGCGGGGCTGATGGCATGCTTCGTGCTGGTGCATGGCGCCTGGCATGGCGGCTGGGTGTGGCGGGATGTCGAGCCGCTGCTCGTTGCGGCAGGGCACCGTGTGCTCACCCCGACGCTGACCGGAATGGGTGATCGGCTGCACCTGCTGTCGGCTGCAACCGGTGTCGTCCAGCATACCGAGGACATCTTGGCCCACATCGCCCACATGGAAGCCGAGGACGTGGTGCTTGTCGGGCACAGCTACGGCGCCCGGCCGACCGCGCTCGCCTGCGCCTCGCCTGCCGTCATTCGGTGGGTTTCGCTCGACGGAGTGGCCGCCATTGAAGGGGCGACGCTGATGGACGGAGCGCCAGCAGAGGTGGTGGCTGTAACCCGCGCTGCACTCGTGATGGCGGGGCTCGCGGTGCCGCCGCTTCCAGCAGAAGCGCTCGGCGTGCCCATTGCGCACCCGAGCCATGCCTGGGTCAGCCGGCGCTTGACTCCGCTCCCCTTCCGCTGCGTCGAGGAGCCGATGCCGCCGCTGCCGGCGCGGTTCGCAACGCTCCCCCGCGCCTATGTCGAGGCCAAGGGCAACAGGCTCGCTGGGCCGAAGGCAGGGCTGGCGCAAGCGAAGGCGGAAGGCTGGCCAGTGGTTGCAATCGATAGCGGCCATGACCTGCCAGTGACAGCACCAGCGGAAGTTGCCGAGGTGCTGCTACGGCTCGCGGCCGGCTGAGCGGAAGCGGGCGAGGCCCGCCTCGACGGCACGGGCGAGTTCCACGCGCTCGGCTGCCGAGAGAAAGCTGCCGACGGCCACGCGCTGCTCGCGGGCACGAAGCCAGAGCCGGTTGCGGGTATCGGGGAAGGTTTGAAGCTCGACTCGCACGGCGAGCGGCTCGAGCGTGACGCGTCGGCGGCCCTCAGGGCACGCCTGCTCGACGACGAGGGCCTGATCATCGAGGATAAGGCGCTCAAACGCCTCGCCCGAGCGGTAGGAAGCGCGGAGGGCCCAGGCAAGCAAGGCAAGGTCGAGCGCCATGAAAGGGAGGATGGGCCAGGCGCCAAGCAGCAGGAAGCGCACCCCAAAGAGCAGGAAGAGGATGGCAACGCCTGCGACTGCCAGCCAGAAATGGCGCGGTGCAAGCGACCGGTTCGGCCACAGGCGAAGATCAAGATAGGGCGGCTTGCTGTCGGCCATGCGCTGTGGCCTAGCAGGGCCATGGCGGCAACACCACGCGACACGATCGCCCCGGCCGGGGGCAGCCCCTTGCCGCCGCTTTCGGCAAGGCAGGTCAAGCGGATCTTCGACCGACTGGGGGAAGCGAACCCGGCGCCCAAGACTGAGCTTCACTATTCCAGTCCCTACACGCTCCTCGTCGCCGTGGTGCTTTCAGCGCAGGCAACCGACGCCGGCGTCAATCGGGCAACCAAGGGCCTGTTCGCAGTGGCGGACACGCCAGCGAAGATGGTGGCACTCGGCGAAGCTGGGATCGCTGCCCATATCCGCACCATCGGGCTGTGGCGGGCCAAGGCTGCCAATGTCCTGGCCCTTTCAAGGCTGCTTCTGGAGCAGCATGGCGGCGAAGTCCCGCGCAACCGGGAGGCTCTGGAAGCCTTGCCGGGCGTGGGCCGCAAGACGGCGAACGTGGTCTTGAACGAAGCCTTTGGCGAGCCGACGCTTGCAGTTGATACCCATGTCTTCCGGGTGGCCCGGCGGATCGGGCTTTCGGCAGGGACGACGCCGCACGCCGTCGAGCGCGACCTTGTGGCACGCCTGCCCAAGCGCTGGGCGAAGGCCGCGCATCATCTCCTCATCCTGCACGGCCGCTATCTGTGCAAGGCGCGCACCCCCGAATGCTGGCGCTGCCCGGTGGCACGGGACTGCCGCTTTCCCGACAAGGTGCCAGCACCACGTGTCAAGGAAGGGTTAAGGCAAAGACCTGGATTTTCCGCCAGCACTGAGGAGAAGAGCCAATGAACTCTCGAAGCCTTGCGATTGCTGCCGTCCTGCTGCCGCTTGGCCTTGCCGCACCGGCGCTGGCCGAAAGCCGCAGCGAGCGGCGAGCAGCCCAGATGTCTGCCTGGGTTGAGGCTGGCAAGCCGCAAGACTGTATTCTGTTGAACCGGATCCGTGAGACTCGCGTCCTCTCCGACCAGGTCATCGACTTTGTCATGGACAATGGCGACGTGTTCCGGAACACCCTGCCCTACAAGTGCCCGCAGCTCGGCTTCCAGGAGAGTTTCGGCTACCAGACGTCGATCAACCAGCTCTGCAATGTCGATATCATCACCGTCATCATCCCTGGAATCGGCCCCAATACGGGAGCAAGCTGCGCCCTTGGACGCTTCACGCCGATGAAGCCGGCCAAGACGGCCAAGCGCCAATAGCCACTACCAGGCGGCTTCCTTCGCGGCGGCGCGGCGGTCGAGCTCGGCGCGGGAGAGCCTCTCGGAGGCCGATTTCAGCTGGCCGCAGGCCGCCATGATGTCCCGCCCTCTCGGCGTGCGGACGGGGGCGGAAATGCCGCCCTCGAAGATGAGGGCGGAGAAGCGGGCGATCCGTTCATCGGGCGAGCAAGCATAGGGGCTTCCTGGCCAGGGGTTGAACGGAATAAGGTTGACCTTGGCGGGAAGCCGATACTGGCGGATGAGGCGCACCAGTTCGCGGGCATCAGCATCGCTGTCGTTCACTCCGTCGAGCATCACATATTCAAAGGTAATGCGCCGGGCATTGTTGGCACCAGGATAGGCAGCGCAGGCCGCCAGCAATTCGGGGATTCCCCATTTGCGGTTCAAGGGCACGATTTCGTCGCGCACCTCCCTGGTGACGGCGTGGAGCGAGACCGCGAGGTTGACGCCGATCTCGGCGCCGGCGCGGGCCATCATCGGCACCACGCCCGAGGTGGAGAGCGTGATGCGGCGCTTTGACAAGGCAAGCCCCTCGCCGTCCATCACGATCCTGAGGGCATCGCGGACATTGTCGAAATTGTAGAGCGGCTCGCCCATCCCCATCATGACGATGTTGGTGAGCATCCGCCCGTCTGGCGCGCTCGGCCACTCGCCAAGCGCATCGCGGGCCAGGAGCACCTGGCCCACGATCTCCGCCGCCGTCAGGTTGCGGACCAGCTTCATGGTGCCCGTGTGGCAGAAGCGGCAGTTCAAGGTGCAGCCCACTTGGCTGGAAACGCAGAGCGTGCCGCGGTCGGCGTCGGGGATGAAGACCGCCTCATATGCTTCGCCGGCGGAGCGGAGCAGCCACTTGCGGGTGCCATCGGCCGAGACCCAAGCTTGGACCACTTCGGGCCGGCTGACGGTGAAGCGTTCGGCAAGCGCTTCGCGCAGCGGCTTCGCAAGATCGGTCATCGCGGCAAAGTCGGTCGCACCGCGATTGTAGATCCAGTGCCAGATCTGCCCGCTGCGCATCCGCGCCTGGCGCGGCTCGACAAGGCCGGACTCGACCAGGGCGCGGGCGATGGCAGCGCGGTCGAGGCCGACGAGGTCGAGGCGGCCGTCGGCGCGCGGCGGCACGGCGCGCGGCACTGCGACCGGCTCGGCGGGCCCGCCAGGAAGGGACATGAGCGGGGTCGGCATGGGCCTTGCGCCATAGCGGAATGGGGGACCCGGCGCAAAGCCGGCTACCCGGAACAAGGTCAATCGGGCGCCGACCTGTCAAAAGTTTTTACAAGTCAGCACGAATGGCGCGCGCAAGCTTCTGAAAAATCTGGGTCCAGATTCTGGCATGAATCTTGCAGGATCTTCCGTCGACCTGTTCTTTAGGACAAAGGGAGGAGTGGAATGACCGGCATGAAGATGTGGATCGCAGGCGCGGCGGCGATGGCGCTGGCAGCACCGACGCTCGCGGCCGAGGCGAATATCTGGTCGACGACGTTCGACACGGACCTTTTCGAGGTCGTGGGGCCGTTTCCCGTGGTTTCGGTAGGCGTCACCTTTGGGGGCGGAAGCCTGCAGTCAGCCCTCGGCTTCCCCGGGTTCGGAACGCAGATGCTCCGCAACGACACGGGCGGGACAACCGTGTTCGACGCGTCCGGGCTCGGCCCCCATACCCACCTCAGGCTGAAGTTCGACCTCGCCTTCATCGACAGCTGGGACGGGCTCGAAACCCCCATCTGGGGCCCCGACATCCTGTTCGTCACCATCGACGGCACGGAGTATCAATGGTCGGTCCGGAACACACTCAATGACTTCTTCAATATTGCGCCCGGAACGATCGTCTCGAGCGGCAAGAACCTCGGCTACAGCGGCTGGAACGACACGATCGTCCGCTACGAGTTCCTGATTCCCCACACGGCTTCAAACTTCCTCTTCTCCATCCGCTTCGGCGGCGCAGGCTTCCAGGGCGGCGACGACGAGAGCTGGGGGATCGACAATTTCGCCC
>NZ_JBRCLD010000022.1:0-43463 GCF_053487655.1 Thermaurantiacus sp.
GCCCAAGCCCATCCTCAACAACATCCACCTGCAATTCTATCCTGACGCCAAGATCGCCATCATCGGCCCCAACGGCTCGGGCAAATCGACCCTCATGAAGATCATGGCCGGGATCGACCGCGACTTCTCGGGCGAGGCCTGGGCGGCCGAAGGCGTGCGGGTCGGCTATCTCCCCCAGGAGCCCCAGCTCGACCCCGCCCGGACGGTGCGCGAGAATGTGATGGACGGAGTCCGCCCCGTCGCCGACATGCTCGAGCGCTTCAACGCCATCTCCGCCGAAATGGCGGACCCGAAGGATGATACGGACTTCGATGCGCTGATGGCGGAAATGGGTGAGCTTCAGGAGAAGATCGACGCGGTTGATGGCTGGACTCTCGACAACCAGCTCGAAATCGCCATGGATGCGCTCCGCTGCCCGCCCGCCGAAAGCCCGGTCACCAACCTCTCCGGCGGCGAGAAGCGCCGCGTCGCGCTCTGCCGGCTCTTGCTCGAGAAGCCCGACATCCTCCTCCTCGACGAGCCGACCAACCATCTCGACGCCGAGTCCGTCGCCTGGCTCGAAACCCATCTGAAGGAATATCGGGGCAACGTCATCCTCGTCACCCACGACCGCTATTTCCTCGACAATGTCGTCGGCTGGGTGCTCGAACTCTATTATGGCCAGGGCATCCCCTTCGAGGGCAACTATTCCGCCTGGCTCGAAGCCAAGGAACGGCGGATGAAACAGGAGGCGCGCGAAGAGGAGGCCCGTTCCAAAGCCATCGCCCGCGAGCTTGAGTGGATCCGCTCCAGCCCCAGGGCCCGCCAGGCCAAGTCCAAGGCCCGCATCACCGCCTTTGAGGAGCTTGTTGCCAAAGGGGAAGTGAAGCGCAGCAGCGAGCGCGAGATCCTGATCCGCGTCCCCGAACGGCTGGGAAGCGAAGTCATTGAGGCCATCAACATCTCCAAGGCCTATGACGACAGGCTCCTGTTCGAGAATCTCTCCTTCCGCCTGCCGCCGGGCGGGATCGTCGGCGTGATCGGCCCCAACGGTGCGGGGAAGACGACCCTCTTCCGCATGATCACCGGCCAGGAGAAGCCCGACTCGGGCACGATCACCATCGGCGAGACGGTCCACCTGGGCTATGTCGACCAGAGCCGGGACCATCTCGATCCCAACAAGACGGTGTGGGAGGAAATCTCCGACGGGAACGACCGCTTCACCTTCGGCAAGGTCGAAGTTGCGACGCGCGCCTATGTCGGCGCCTTCGGTTTCAGGGGGCCCGACCAGCAGAAGAAGGTCGGCCAGCTCTCAGGGGGCGAGCGCAACCGGGTCCACATGGCGAAGATGCTGAAGGAGGGCGGCAATGTCCTCCTCCTCGACGAGCCGACCAACGATCTCGATGTCGAGACGCTCCGAGCCCTTGAAGAAGCGCTTGAAAATTTCGCCGGCTGCGCGGTCGTCATCTCCCACGACCGCTTCTTCCTCGACCGGCTCGCAACCCATATCCTCGCCTTCGAGGGGAACTCCCATGTCGAATGGTTCGAAGGCAATTTCGAAATGTACGAAGCCGACAAGCGCCGGAGGCTGGGCGACGCCGCCGACCGGCCGCATCGTCTCCAGTACAAGAAGCTGACGCGCACATAGCCAAAGGCGCACGGCGCCAGCGCGCAGTCCCTGGCCGCCGAGACGGCGAAGGCTCGGCCGGCGGGGCAAGCCGCCGCCGCGGCTTTGCCGAAGCAGAGGCTTGAACCCGTCCGACGACGAGAGCCTCCGGCGGCCGGGGCCTGAGGCCCCGGACCCCCATCCCGTCATCCCGGCGCAAGCCGGGATCCCGAGCGGTCGTGTGCCCCGGCCAGTTATGCACCAGGCCCGCCGTGCCTGGTCCATCCGACCCCTGCGACCTGCACTTCCTCGCAGAAGCCCACCGCCAGGGCGAAGCAGTTGCCGCCAGCGCCACCGAGGCTGACGACCAGACCTTCGTCGACTCCATCACCGAGTGGCCGGCGCACTGAAGCGCGGCACGCTCGTCACGGTCGCCGGCGGCCGCGGCTCCGCCGGCAAACCCCGCCCCGCGGTCATCCTTCAGGATGATCGCTTCAGCGAAACCGCCTCAGTCACCATCGCCCTCCTCACTACCACCGAGGTGGACGCGCCCCTTCTGCGCCTGCCCCTCGGGCCGACGGCAGAAACCGGCCTTGCCACGCGGTCCTTCATCATGGTCGACAAGCTTGCCACAGTTGCCCACACCCGCCTCGGCCCGCCCATCGGCCAACTCCCACGGGAAACCCTCACCCGTCTTCGCCCCACCCTATTCGTATTCCTCGGCCTCACCGACTGATCGGACCGGGCCATCTCCCGCCGCCCAGCCGTCATCCTGCTGTCCAACCACTTGCCCGCTGCGGAAAAGTCCCGCAAGAAATGGCCCAGATGTCGAGAATGCACAGTCTGATCTCCCGTATCCGGACCGGGCTTCAAGCTGGCAGCTATCCCAACGAGGCTACGGTCTCGACGAGCATCGTGGTTCCGCTCCTTCGCGAACTCGGCTGGGATGACAGCGATCCCACGGCCGTGTGTCCGCAGTATACGACCGGTCGTGGCCGCGTGGACTATGCCCTGTTTCCGCGGCCGGGAAGTCCGGCCGTCTTCGTCGAGGTGAAGGCCGTCGGGCGCACCAGCGACGCCGACCTCCAGCTTTTCACCTACGCCTTCCACGAGGGCGCCCAGATCGCAGTCCTGACCGATGGCCGGATCTGGAGCTTCTACTTGCCGGGGCAGTTCGGGTCCTACGACGAGCGCAGGGTCTACCAGCTCGATCTTCTCGAGCGGGACGCAACGGAGGCCGAGCATCGCATCCATCGCTATCTCGCCAGGGACCGTGTGGTGACAGGCGTTGCGCTTGCCGACGCCCAAGCCGACTACCACGATCAGCGCAACCGTCGCGAGGCCGAACGCATCTTGCCCCGGGCCTGGTCGGAGCTCTTGGCGGAACCCGACCCGGACCTGGTCGAGATGCTGCGAAGTCGCGCGGAGGTCATGTCCGGGCACCGCCCGACGAAAGACGCCATCGAGGCATTTCTGCATGCCCAGGTTGGAAACGGTTCGCCAACGAAGCCGCCGAAACCGTTGCCCGCGTCCCTGGCACGCCCGGCGGCGGCACCGGCTGAGGCGTCCCCGCCTGACCGACCGGCAGGCGGCGCGAACCGCTGGAGATTGCGCGGCAGGTCAGGCAGCGCGCGGGACCAGGTCGAGGCCTGGGTCGGGCTCCTGACAGCGCTTTTCGAAACCTTTCCTGACCGTCAGGAGAATATGGCGGCTGCCGTCCGAACCCGGAGCCGCAACAATATCGCACGCGAGATCAAGGACATCTATCCCGCGAAACCGGAGATTGCGCTGCGTTCACACCGCCTGATCGTCCCCGGCTGGTATGTCGGGACACACGAGAGCAGCGTTACCAAGCTCCGGATCGCCAGGGCGGCAGCTGGTGCCTGCGGCCTCGCATGGGGCGATGAGGTCGATCTCGAACTCAGCTGACCTGCTTCAGAAATCGCTGATGATGGTCAACGCGAGTCCCGATCCGGGCTCGGCGTTGCCGGCGACCTTGACCCGGTAGTCGAGCTGGGCCGCGACCGGGGCGTTGCCGAAGCCCATCCGGAGGAGCGGGCCGAGATCGAACCGGTGCGAGGTGATAAAGCCCTGCTGGCCGCCAGCCCATGCGCCCGCACCCGCCTCGAGCCGGAAGCGATCGAGGGTGATGAGCGGCGTGGTCGCCTTGCCCTCGGCGCCGGCGTAGAAGTCCGTCTCCTCGAAGCCGATGAGGCCGCCCTCGCCATAGACGCTCAGGTCGACCGGCCGGCTGCGGACCTTGATCTTGACGGAAGTCCCCCCGGCAATCCGCGCCGACCAGTCGTCACGGCCGAACTGGCCAAGGCCAAAGCGCCGCTCGATGGCGGCATGCACGGGAAGCCTTGGGAACGGATCGACCCGGATGCCGATTGCGGCCTCGGTCGTCTCCGGGTCGATCTGGCCGCGCGCATCAGATCCAGTTGCAACCCTGGCAAAGGCCGTGATCCGCTGCTTCGCCAGCGGGTCGAGGGTCCAGCCGATATGGGCTCCGGTCTGGCTGCTTCCAAGGACGGGCGCGGCGGCAACCGCATCGCCTTGCGCGCCGTCGCGGGCGAGCGCGTAGAAGCCCAGCGAAAGCCGCCGCCGAAGCGCCTTCAGGTCGGCCGCCCAGGCCGAGGCCTGCGGTGCCTCCGGGTCGAGCGCGACGGCGCCGGCAAGCCGCTCGGCAGCGCCGCGGCGGTCGCCGGCCCGGAGCGCCTCATAGCCCGAGCTCGCCAGGCGGAAGGCCTCCTCGCGTTCCCTGGCCGCAGCCGGCGCCTTCGCCGGTTCGGCTGCGGCCGTTGCTGGCGGTGCGGCCGGCGCGGGCGAGGGGGGTGGCGCTCCCATGGGGGCAAGAGACCATGCCGTGTCGCTGTCCCGCGCTGCCGCCGGACGTCCGCTCTCGTGCACGATGCGGACGACCGTCTCGGGCGCTGCCGTTGCCCGGCCATGCGCCACCTGCCGCGGCTGCCCGCCCGGACCCCATCCCGCCGCGACCAGCCGCCCGACCGTTTCCGCTGCCACCTGCGAGGCCACCTCGGACGCAATGGCGGCCACGTCCTGGGGCGTGATGGCATTCGCCACGGTCCCGGCTGCGACCGGCGCGCCGCCAACTGCTGGCCCGGCTGCATCCCTCACTCCCAGAAGTGTGCGCAAGCGGGCTTCCTCGGCGTCACGGTCGGCGAGGAGGTCGGGGAGGCGCCCCGCTGCCCAGCCGAGTGCGAGGATTCCGACAATCTGGTAGAGGCGAAGCGCCTGGCCGCTGCGCGCGGGAACCTCCTCAGCCATTGGCCTGACCCAGCGAGCCCGGAAAGCGATGCGCTGTCTTGTCCCAACCGCGGCGCTGGCCCGAGAGCAGCTCCGCCCGATAGCTGTCCATGGCCTTGAGCGCCGCCAGCGCGTTTACCAGGTTGCCGACCGGCGCCCGCAGGATCGCGAGCATCGCCTGCACCGGCCCGGCAACGCGCCAGGTGAAGAGCGCGCGCAGCAACAGGCGCCAGGCAAGCACCAGCGCGAGCCCGGTCATCAGCCAGCGGAATGGGGAGCGCCACCCGCCTTCGCCTGCGAGTTCGGGGCCCAGTTCGGCTGGCGGAATTCCGGCCAGCGCCGCAAGGCCCCGCCACAGCAGCACCAGCGCAAGGACGGCATAGGTCGCGAGCGCCAGAACCGAGGTTGCCACCGTCTTGCGGTCCCGGAGCAGCATCCACCGCGCCTGGAGCCCGCCGCTCCAGCCAAGCCGGTCCCAGCCAGTGAGCGCGATTCCAAGAAGCCAGCGCGACTTCTGCCTGACTGCGGCCGGCAGGCTGTCGGGGAAATAGCTTCTGACTGCAACCAGCCTGCCCTCGACCCGGTGCCGGACCATGCAGGCGGAAAGGCCGAGGCGATGGATCCGGTAGCCGAGCTCATAATCTTCGGTGAGGCTGGTCGCGTTGAACGGCGTGCGATCGGGTCCCTCGAGAAGGGCCATGGCGGCGCGGTCGATCGCAGTACCCACGCCTGCGCTCGGCACTGGCGCCCGGAGCAGGGTGCGGACCATCATGTCGCGGGCGTGGGCGCTTGCGAATTCGTCGAGATAATGGCCACTGACAAGCGAGTCCCCGTGCCCCACGAGCGGGATGACCGGGAGCTGCACCATGGCGGCGCGCTGCAAGGCCCGCTCGAAGACGGCAAGCTCCTGCGGGTCCACCAGGTCCTCGGCATCATGGAGAACGATGGCGCGAAACCTGAGCCCAGTTGCTGCCTCAAAGTCGCAAGCCGCGCGCCAGAGATGGTTGAGACAGTCGGCCTTGGTGGTGGGGCCTGGGTGGGAGGTGGTGACAAGCGTGACCCGCGCATCCCCGGCGGCGACTGCGGCAACCGCGGCGGCCGTGTCGGGATCGTTGGGATAGACGCCGACGAAGACCCGGAAGTCTGGATGATTCAGCCTTGCAAGCGTTGCGCGGAGCATTGCTCCGATCACGCGCGATTCGTCCCACGCCGGCACCAGCAGGGCAAAGCGGCTGGGCGTTGCCGGCGCTGGTGGCAGGCCGGCAAGCTTCCCGCGGGCAAGCGCAATCGGTGTCAGCAGGTCAACGGCGATGTCATCGAGGGCGTTGAGGAGAATGAGGAGCCCGGATAGCCACAGGGACTCCCGGACCAGCACGGCAAGAAGGGCAAGGACGGGGAGCAGGAGCTCGAGGGGTGCCATCAGGCCCGGCGGCCAAGGCCTGGTGCCCGGGACAGCGCTGGCCACCGGGATCCATGCATCCGGCGCGCGCGCTGCGTCATCCGCTGCAGGCAGCGCTTTTCTCCCCTGTAGGGGTGGACGCTCCAGGACTGCCAGGGCGAAGGACACGGGGAGGGCCGTGCCCGTCCTGGGGGAACCAGCCCCGGAGCGTCCGGGGAACCGGATGGCTTCATGCAGCGCAGGGTCGGAAATCGCCGCATGAAACCAGCGGCCCCCTAGGCGTTGAGGTCGAGCCTCAAGACCTGATCGGGCAAGCCGAACTTGGCCCGGAAAAGGGTGAGTGTCTCTGGCTTCACATTGACCATGAGGGCGCCCAGCATCTGGCCGCCAATCTCCTTTGGCAGGCCAAGCGGCTCGACATCCCAACCAGTCGCAAGAAGCTGCGACAAATAGGCGGTGTGGGTCATCATGGTGTAGCGGCGGATCCCGACCGTCAGCGCATATTCGATGAGTGCAGTTGCCAAACGCTCGCGCACGGCATTGTGGGCCTCCCAGTCGGCCAGTTGCGGCGACGTGCACAGCCGGGTGATCTCGTAGACGTCGGGTCCGCGCGGCACTTCGCCCTCAACCAGCATCGGGAAGATGTCGCCGAGGATGTGCCGCCCGGTGGTCGGAAGCAGCCGGACGGAGCCGAGGTGCATACCCGTTTCCGGATCGGTGGCAGCGAGATAGATGGCCTGGTCGGTATCAAACTCGTCCATCTCATAGCGGCCGTGGACGACGGGCACTTTCCACTTCAGCCGGTCGACGAAGACCGTCTTGCGGTCGGCATGCATCGCCCATAGTGTGGCTGCATGGGCTTGCCGATTGCTGGCGTCGATAACCTGAACCATGCCGGCTTCTCCCCGCACGTGGCGAGGAAAACCTAGCGAGCAGCAGTCCGGCTGCGGAATATCCCCGATCGGGGGTGATGGCTGGCCCGGCTTGACCTGCAGCGCAGCCGAAGCCACCCGCAGGCCATGCGAGACGATCCCCCGCCCCATCCCGAAGCCGCCATCCAGGATCTCGTCCGCAAGGTATGGACCAGGGGCCGGGAGCGCCATGACCGCACTGGCACGGGCACGCGGGCGCTGTTCGGCACGATGCTGCGCTTCGACTTGTCCGACGGCACCGTCCCGCTGCTCACCACCAAGCGGGTCTTCTGGAAATCCGCGGTCCGGGAATTGCTGTGGTTCCTCTCGGGTGAGACCAGCATCCGCCCGCTCGTCGCCGAGGGCGTCCACATCTGGACCGACTGGCCGCTCGACCGCTACCGCCGCTTGACTGGCGAGGCCATCGACCGCGACACGTTCGAAGCCCGGATCCTCGCCGACCCCGACTTTGCAGCGCGCTGGGGTGACCTTGGCCCAGTCTATGGCAAGCAGTGGCGGCGCTGGCTCGGCCCCGACGGCCGCGAGCATGACCAGCTTTCCTCCCTCGTCGAGGGGCTCCGGACCAACCCGACAAGCCGGCGCCATATCTTCACGGGATGGAACGTGGCCGAGCTCGCCCAAATGGCGCTGCCGCCCTGCCACATGACCTACCAGTATTTCGTGGCCGAAGGCCAGCTCTCCGGAATCCTCTACCAGCGCAGCTGCGACCTTGGCCTTGGCTTTCCGTTCAACATCTTCGAAGCCGCGCTTCTGCTTCGCATGCTTGCCCAGCAGTGCGATCTTGCACCCCAGGAACTCGTCTGGGTGGGCGCAGACGTCCACCTCTACTTGAACCATGGCCATCTGGTGGAAGCCATCCTCGCCCGCGCGCCGCGCCCCTGGCCCAAGCTTCATCTCGCCCGGCGCCCGCCCGACCTTTTCTCCTACCGGCTCGAGGACGTCGTGGTGGAAGGCTATGCTCCGCATCCCTATGTCCCGGCTGCGGTTGCCGTCTGACTGCACCCTATCCCAAAGGCGAGCGATACTGCCCCCCACAGACATCCGAGGCCGGTGCGAACCAGGCCAGAGCGCAGCCCTGGCGCATGCGTCTTGCTCCTCAGCGCGCACCCCGGCTGCGACGGCGGCACTGGCCGTGCCGCCAGGGAGGCGTCCGGGCAGGGGCAGTTGCGCCTCTGCGCCCAAGCGCTACTCCTGCAGGATGCCTCAAGAAGAAATCATCCTCGTGGTGGCGGCGGCCGAGAATGGCGTCATCGGCCGTGCTGGCGTCATGCCCTGGCATCTTCCCCATGATCTCCGCCGGTTCAAGCGCATGACGACAGGCCACCCGGTCATCATGGGCCGGCGCACGTTCGAGGCGATCGGCCGGCCGCTCGCTGGTCGCCACAACATCGTCATGACCCGTGATCCCGCCTGGCGCGCGGAAGGCGTGACGGTCGCTGCCAACTTGGCCGAGGCGATCGCTGCTGCCGGGCGCGACCCACGGGCAGGGCGCATCTTCGTGATCGGCGGTGCGCAAGTCTATGCCGAGGCCTTGCCGCTTGCCACTGCGATCGAGCTTACGCGAGTCCATGCGCGCCCTGAAGGCGACACCTGGTTTCCAGGGCCAGACCCAGCCCACTGGGAGCGCAAGGCTGCCGAGCCTGGTGCTGGCGTCACCTTCGAGCGCTGGGAACGCCGGCCGCTTTCCCCTGCCGCCAGGCTCGGCTAACGCCACCGCGCATGCAGGTCATCCGGGACGGGGGGTCGGCGCCACCGCCCTTGCGCGGCGGTGCAGTTGCCATCGGCAATTTTGATGGCGTGCATCTTGGCCATCAGGCTGTCATTGGCGCGGCCGTGCGCTGGGCCCGCGCGCGCGGGGCACCCGCGCTTGTCGCGACTTTCGAGCCCCATCCGTCGCGCCATTTCCGCCCCGATGCGCCTCCGTTCCAGCTCACCAGCCTCGACCAGAAGCTCTGCCATTTTGCTGCCCTGGGAGTCGATGGCGCCCTTGTCATTCCCTTCAACGCGGCCTTGGCTTCGCTTTCGCCAGAGAGGTTCGTCGACGACTGGCTGGTCGGCAGGCTTGGCCCCGGTCACCTCGTCACGGGGGCGGACTTCAGCTTCGGCCACAAGCGCAGCGGCAGCACGGCAACACTTGCGGCACTGGGCGCTGCACGCGGCTTCTCAACCGAAGCCTTGGGCGCAGT
The DNA here is from genome assembly GCF_053487655.1 of Thermaurantiacus sp. Classification (NCBI taxonomy): domain Bacteria; kingdom Pseudomonadati; phylum Pseudomonadota; class Alphaproteobacteria; order Sphingomonadales; family Sphingosinicellaceae; genus Thermaurantiacus; species Thermaurantiacus sp. The sequence goes on from NZ_JBRCLD010000022.1 coordinate 9,370, forward strand.
CGAAGCCGAAGGCGCGCCAGTCTCCTCAACAAGGGTGCGCGCTGCACTTGCTCTTGGCGACACAGGCCTTGCCACCCGGCTCTTGACGAGGCCCTTTGCCATCGCTGGACCTGTCATCCATGGGGACAAGCGCGGACGGACCATTGGCGTGCCCACCGCCAACATGGAGGCCGGCGCCTATGTGCGCCCGCGCTATGGAGTCTATGCCGTGAGGGTCACGCTTCCCGATGGCAGCCGCGCTGCCGGTGTCGCCAATTTCGGGGTGCGGCCAATGTTCCAGCCCCCGCGCGAACTGCTCGAGACCTGGATCCTCGACTGGGAGGGGGATCTCTACGGCAAGCTGCTGGAAGTCGGCTTTGTCGCCTATCTGCGCGAGGAGCGGCATTTGGACGGGCTTGCAGCGCTCAAGGCGCAGATCGCCGAGGACGCTGCACGGGCCCGCCGTGCCCTTGCCTGAACCTATTCCGGACGCGTCAGCACGGGCAAGCGTGCAAGACCGCGGAATCCCGGCAGGCTGCGGTAGACCGGCGCGCTCTCCTCGAGCCTGAGGTCGGGAAAGACAGCGAACAGCTTCTGGAACACGATGCGGCCTTCAAGACGCGCAAGCGCTGCCCCGATGCAGCTGTGCGCCCCGCCGCCGAAGGCAACATGCGGTGCCGCACCCGCGACATGGCGGTCGAGCCGGAACTGGTCCGGGTCGGGGAAGACCTCGGGGTCGCGGTTGGCCGCGCGCAGCAGCGCGAAGATGGGCTGGCGCGCAGCGACAGGAACGCCGGCGATTGTCATTGGCGCAGGCGCGATCCGGACGGTGAAGTCAATCGGGCCTTCCATGCGGAGCGTCTCTTCGACAGCTGCGGTCGCAAGTGCCGGGTCCGCCTTCAGACGGGCGAGCTCTTCTTGATGCTCGAGCAAAAGCTTGACCCCCGAGGCGATGAGATCGGTCGTGGTCAGGTTGCCGCCGACGAGAAGCGCAGTCAGGTTGATCATGATCTCGCGGTCGGAAAGCGGTGCACCTTTGGCCTGTGCTTGGACCATGTCGGTTACGAGATCGTCGGCCGGTGCGCGCCGGCGCAATGCCATGAGTTCGGCGAGATGGGCATGGAGCGCATCCGTTGCAGCCAGGGCCTCGGCATCCTGCTCTGCCGAGCGCAGCGGATTGAGAGTCAAGATGATGCTCTCCGACCATTGGCGGAATTCCTCCTGCCGCTCGGGGGCAACACCCAGGATCCGGGCAATCGCATGGATGGGCACGGGAACGGCAAGCTCGCTCACGAGATCGAAGGCGTGGCGGTCGGCAAGCCCTGACAGCACGCGTTCCACCACGTCTTCCACCAGCGGCCGGGCCCGGAACACGCGGGCATGAAACGCCTTCTGGAGCGGAGCGCGGATCCGCAGATGGTCGGGCTGGTCAAGCATGAGGATGCTGGTACGCTCGCCCGCTGGCACTGTCGGGTCGACTGGGCGCAGCTCAGTGAAGCGGTAGAATAGGCTCTCGGGCGCGGCCCGCGAGGGATGCCGCCACAGATGGGGATCGTTCAACAGCCGGCGCGCGTCCGCGTGGCGGGCAAGGAGCACATGCCCGGTTACCGGGTCGGCATGAACGGGGCAACGCGCTCTGAGATCCGCAAGACGCGCTTCCGGGCAGGCGCTGTAGGCCGGATCGGCGGCCATGAGGTCGAGAAAGCCTGGCAGCGGCCGGCTGGAAGACGCATCCGCTTCTGTCATGGGGACAGCCAATAGCGCATGACGCGCTCTTTGCGAGAGCCGAGGCCGAAGATGTTCAGGCCGGCTGCGGCGCCGACTTGCGGACAAGGGCGCGTGCGACTGGAACGCACATCCCGCATTGCGGACGGCAGCCAAGCCGCTCATAGGCTTCCTTCTCGCAACGCACCCCCTCGCGCACCAGCGCTTCGATCTGGCTTTCCTTGAGGGCATTGCAGATGCAAAGATACAAGGTGGAAACCCTCCAAGCTGCCTTTGCGAATCCCTTGCAGCAAGCGCCTGCCAGTTGCAAGTGATTTGCACAACAAGAGCTGGTTGGTCTCTCAGGGGCTCCGGCTCAAGCGTCTACCGGTGTTCGCAGCTCCGCGCCAAGCTCTTGCATCATCTTGAGAAAGTCCGGGAAGCTGGTGGCGATCGGGCGGCGGTCGGCAATCACCAGCGGTGCCCGGCACCGGAGCGACAGCAGCGCGAAGCTCATGGCGATCCGATGGTCGAGCCGGGGGTCGATTCGTGCACCCCCCGCCGGGGCGGTGCCATCCGTCCCTTCGATGTCGAGCCCGTCGGCATGTTCCACCACCGGCACGCCAGCCGCGCGCAGCCCTTCTGCCATCACGGAAAGTCTGTCGCTTTCCTTCACGCGCAGCTCCTCAAGCCCCCGGAACCGGCTTTGCCCCCGGGCAAGGGACGCCGCCACGAACAGGGCGGGAAACTCGTCGATCATGGTTGGCGCCAGCGAAGGCGGAACTTCGATTCCTGTGAGTTCTGAGGCTTCGACGACGAGATCTGCGACGGGTTCGTTGCCCACGTTGCGGAAGTTCGCGCGCGCAATCCGCGCTCCCATTGCATCGAGCATGCGCAACAGCCCATCGCGAGTCGGATTGAGGCCGACGTTGCGGACCGTGACCCGGCTTCCTGGCACCAGCAGCGCTGCAACAATTGGAAAGGCAGCAGAAGACGGATCTCCCGGCACCACCAGGTTGTGCGGGCGCAATTCGGCAGGCCCATCGACCAACACCGCCCGGCTGCCGTCTGCCTGAGCTTCCATCCGGATGGCGGCTCCAAACAGGGCCAGCATCCGCTCGCTGTGGTCGCGCGTTGCAACCGGCTCGATGACAGTCGTGGTCCCGGCCGCATTCAGCCCGGCTAGCAGCACCGCACTTTTCACTTGCGCTGAGGCGATGGGAAGCCGGTAGGTGATGGGAAGCGCCGGGGCGAGGCCCCTGACGGTGAGCGGCAGCCGGTCGCCTGGTGCCATGCGGATCTCCGCGCCCATCATTTCAAGCGGAGTGGCCACTCGGCCCATCGGCCGGCGCGACAGCGATTTATCGCCGATGAAGGTGACAACCAGGTCATGGGCGGCAACAAGGCCCATCAGGAGGCGGGCCGAGGTGCCGCTGTTCCCCATGTCGAGTGCAGTTTCGGGCTGGAGCAGCCCGCCCACGCCCACGCCATCCACTTCCCAGCAGCCAGGACCCGTGCGGGTGATGCCTGCCCCCATATGGCGAAGTGCTGTGGCCGTTCGCAAAACATCTTCGCTCTCAAGGAGGCCCTCTGCCCGGCTGCGTCCGACGGCAAGCGCGCTCAATATGAGCGCGCGGTGCGAGATCGACTTGTCGCCTGGCACTGCGACGTCGCCAGCAAGCGGACCAGAGGCGACGAGGGCAAAGGGCTGCGGCTCGAGTTCTAGGGCCATGGCGGTCGGGCCTTGCACGGGCCGAAGCAGTGTGGCAAGGCGCGCGCCTTCGCTGGCTGGGCCAGTTGGGTCGCCGCGAGGTTTCGCCGCCCTGGAGACTGTTCGTGATCAAGCCGGAATGGGGCACCAAGCGCACTTGCCCCAAGTGTAGCACCCGCTTCTACGATCTCGGCCGCGATGAGCCCGTCGTGTGTGTCGAATGCGGCTACCAGTGGGTGCCAGAGCCGATCCTGAAGTCGAAGCAGGCGCTGCCGTTCGAAGTGGCCAAGACCGAGGCTGACGCCAAGCCTGGCGAGGCTGCCGGCAGCGAGGATGATCTCGATCTCGAAACGGTCGCTGACGAAGGCGAGGTCTCTGCTGACGATGAAATCGACATCGGTGACGATGATATCGGCGATGTCGCGGTCGACGACCAGGATGAGGAGCGCTGACCAGCTTCGCGCCCTAGGATTGAAGTCCAAGGTCGGGAACCGGTCACCGGTGACTTGACGCGTGTCTATCCTGAAGCGCGTTGGAGCACGCGCCGGCAGGCTGGCTGTTCGATGGCGCCAGGTGTGCGCTCGTCTTGGGGGTGCTTGCAGCAGGCCGGGCTTTGGATTAGGGCAGCGCCCTCCCGCGCCCCAGGCGGGAGGAAGGTGACGGGGCCGTAGCTCAGCTGGGAGAGCGCTACAATGGCATTGTAGAGGTCAGGGGTTCGATCCCCCTCGGCTCCACCATCCTTACTTCTGCGCTACGAGCTGCGCCTGGCCCGGCCCGAGCCCCCGCAAAATCCGGTTGAGAAACAGGGCATTGTCCCATTCGGGCTGCTTCGGCGGCGGTCCGCCCATGCGCAGCACCACGAGATCCGCTGAGGGCACAATATAGACGACCTGGTTGGCATTGCCGTCGAACAGGAAGGTGTCGGCGGCAAGATAGGGCTCGGAATGGAGCACCTTGGGTGCTGGCCGCTTCGGGTTGGCGAAGCCGCGCCGCTCGACATAGGGGCCGGCGACCCACACACCGAGGCCATAGTGCGGGTTCTCGCGCGTCGCCTGCCGCATCTCGGCGACATAGCCTGCCGGCAGCAGCCGGCGGCCGCCAGCCATTCCGTCGTCCTTGAGGAGCAGCGCAAGGCGCACCCAGGTTTCGGCGGGAAGCAGGATGCAGCAGCCCGAATGCGCGAGCCCGCCGGCCCGGCTCACCCAGACCTTGCCACCTGCAGCACCGATGGGTGCCAGCACCTCGCGCCCGATGAAATCAGCATAGCGCCTGCCCGAAGCCCGCTCGATGACCAGCGCCACCAGCTCGGATGTCACATTGCTGTATTCATAAATGCTTCCCGGCGGATCGGTCAGCGGATAGTCCTCGACGATGATCCGCTCATGCGCAGGGTGGAGATAGGCGCGCGACCAGGGATCGCCCGGCTCGGGCGAGAAGCCCTGCGCCAGCAGCCCCGAGCGCATGTCGAGCAGGTGGCGGACCTTGATTGCCGCCTTCGGTGTTCCCTTCCATTCGGGGATGAAGTCGGCGACGGGCTGGTCGAGCGAGGCGATGTGCCCGAGCGCGATGGCACGGCCCACGGCAATGGCGGTCAGCGGCTTGGCGAGCGAGCGCGAGACGAGCAGCGTCTCCCGCGTGGCTCCGCCGAAATAGCTCGCCTCAACCAGCGCCCCCCGGCGCCACACCAGGAAGGCCGACGAGTTCGCCGCCGCGGCCACTTCCCGCGCCTCGGCCAGCGCCCCGGCGTCGAGTCCGCGCGAGGCAGGTTGCGCAACCGGAAGCGGCTTCGCTGCCCTCGCCCCCGGCACGACCTCCATGGGCTCGTAACTCGCTGCCTCGCCGGATGGGTTCGCCATCATCGCCCGGTGCCGCGCGAGATAGATCCGCTCCGCCTCCTCGGGCGCGATCGGCGGATAGGCGGGTGCCGCGGCGATCCCGAACGCCGCCGTGGCGAGGAGGAGAAGCTGTCGGCCAGGCATCGAAGACAGGGTAGGGCGAGCGCGGGGCGCGATGACCGGGCAGGCGAATTTGTCCGCGATGCGGAGAACGGCCGCACCCCTCCGTCGCTTCGCGCTGGCGCTCCCTAGAGCCCGACCATGCTGTCGCGTCGCTGGTCCGGCTATTCCCGCACCGGAACACTCGCCGGCTGGCTGCTCGCCCTTCTCTACCTTGTCCACGCCGGCCTCACCACCGCGCTCGCCCGGACCGACCGGGCGCTCCCGCTGCGCGAGGAGCTTCGCGGCTGGCATTATGTGGTCGGCACCCTCCTCTTCGTGACCGCCCTTGTCCGCCTCCGGGCCTGGCTTTCCGAGCGGCCGGCCCCACCGCCGGGCCTTCCCGCCTCCGCCTTCGCCTGGGGCCGCGCGCTCGCCTTCGTCGCATTTCTTCTCATGCTGTTCGCGCCGCTCCTGGGGCTCCTCTATGCCTGGTCGGACGATCTTCCCGTCCATCTCGGGCCGGTCACCTTGCCCGCCCTCGTCGGCCGCGACCGGGCGCTGTGGCAGGCGACCGGCTATTTCCACTCCGGCCTCGGCTTCATGCTGGTGGTATTGAACCTCGCCACCCTGCTCACCGCCGCGCTCACCTCGCTCCGCTTCCGCCACGGCCTCCTCTCCGCCTTTCCACCCGGCCATGGCGCCTTCGCCTTCCTCGGCTTCTCCTCGACCGTCTACGCATTTGCCACCTTCCGCTCGCCCGAGCCGGGGCCGGTGGCGGTCGCCGTCTTCTGGGCACTTGCCGCCGGCTGGGCCCTGCTGGCCTGGGCGGTCCATCGCAACCGGCCCCCCGTTCCGCGCAGCCGAACTGTCTCGCCGTTCGCGCGCGGACTTGCCGCCGCGGGTGCCGTCGCGCTCCTTAGCTTCGGCGCCTGGGGGCCCTATGGCATGTTCCGCGTCACGCCCTTTGCTGCACCCGCGGATGTCGCTGCCGTCGACGGTGTCGAATGGCATACAAAGCCCGCTGTCACAGAGCTTGCGATCCGCCCTGCTGATGATTTCGAGCGCCAGGTCGAAGCCGAGACCTTCAAATGGTGCACCTTCTGCCACAACATGCAGCCCGGTGGCGGCCAGCACAAGGTCGGCCCCAATCTCTACAACATCATGGGCCAGCGCGCCGGAACCGTGCCCGGCTTCGGCTATTCGGATGCCATGCGAAGGGCGCGCGAGAGTGGCCTCGTCTGGACCGAGGAAACGCTCGCTGCCTATATCGCCGACCCGCAAGCCTGGATGCCGGGAACCTCGATGATTGTCTCCTCCGGGCCCATTCCCGACCCGAAGGTCCAGGCAGCAGTCGTCAATCTCTTGAAGCGCGCCACTGCGCCTGCCGACTAGCGCTCAGAGCTCGCCGCGCTCAATCCGGCCGATCGTTTCCCAATAGTCCCCTGGCTCCTCGCCTTCGAGCTCGACTTCAAGTGCCGCGAACACGCGTGCGATGAGGGCCTCGCGCCGCGCCTCGCGCCGCTCGCGCTCGGCAAGGTCGGGCACATGGGCATCGACCGCCCCATGCCCCACGCCCGAAAGCGTCTCGAGCGTCGCCACCCGGTCCGCCAGGACCGAGACTTCCGAGGTGAGCGCCACCAGCATCGCCAGCAGCCGGTCGATGGCGGGCTCGTCGTGGAAGCGCGGCCGCGCGCCCTTCACCCGCCGCGGGAAGGGTGGCAGGGGCTCAGTCATCGCGGAACGCCAGCAGCGCAAGGAAGCCCCGCGCGCCCGCCTTCGGGTCATCGGCGGCATTGTTCTGGCTCTGGCGGACGACGTCGGCACGCAAGGTTGCAAGCTCCACCCTGCCGAACCCGGCGGCCCGCGCTTCGGCCTCAAGGTCAAGGTGGCGATAGCGCCGCCAGAAGGGCTCGTTGTTATAGTGGGTCTCATTTTCCTGAAGGAAGGTGGCCCAGGGGTCGTCGTCGAACCGGGGCTGGTCGACATGGAGCATCACCCCGCCGGGGGCGAGCAACCGCCGGCTTTCGGCGAGAATGGCCGGCAGGCCCCGGAGCGACGTCTCGTGCAGCATGATGGACGAGGTCACGAGGTCGAAATGGCCGTCCGGAAAAGGGGTCCGCTCAGCATTGGCCTGGACGAAGTGGACGGCGACGTCGAGCGATTCGGCCCGCACATGGGCGTGGCGCAACAGCGCCGCCCCCACATCGATTCCGGTCACTTCGGCCGCGGGGAAGGCGGAAGCCCAGGGAAGCGTCGCATGGCCCACGCCACAGCCCATGTCGAGGATGCGGCGCGGCGCGAACTCCGGAAGCCGCGCCATGAGGAACCTGGCCGCGAGCTGGCCGACGGCGTCATTCAGCCCGCCCATCAGCCCCGACATGTAGAGATAGACGCCCCGGTCATAGACTGCGCCGGCGCCGGTGTCGCCCTCGCCGCGGTCAGCAAGATAGCCGCCGGGCATGCAGTGGATGTCGATCGCGCCCACATAGGCTGGCGCCTGCACTTCAGGATCGAGCCGGAGCGACCCCTTCGGCGCCCCCGGCATCGGGACGCGCCCCAGCCGCCCGGCCGGCGGAATGACCGCCTCCCAGATCATCTCCTGCGACGCGCGCCGGGCCGAGAGGTAGAAGCGATACCAGGGGTCGGCATCCATTGCTGCGCGGATGTCGGCTGGGGACTGCGGCCGCCGGCCGTGGCGCTTCTCGAAGGCCCCGGCCGCGCGGCGGTCGAAGATGGTCCGCGTTCCCGGCATCCAGGTCGAGGTCACGCGGTTTCGGAGCGTGAAGGCGAAGTCGGCCCGGGCCCGGTCGTCATGATCCCCCATCGCGAGCCCGGCGTGGGCCTCCTGCTCGGCAATGCGCTTCATCCCGTCACCTCGTCTGTTGGCCAGCCAGCCGTGCTGCTGCCACGCCGGCAAGCCGCCCCAGCCCCGTTGCTGCAAGGAGGCCGTTGCCGGCAATGTAGCCCGAAGCACCGGGCCCGGACAGCCCGCGCGCGGTGCCGCCGGCTGCGAACAGGTTGGGAAGCGGGCGGCCATCGCGGCGCAGCACCCGGGCCTCTGCGTCGACCACCATTCCGCCCTGGGTGTGGAACAGGGCGCCGGTGACCCGCGCGGCATGGAAGGGCGGCGCCAGCACCGGCCGCGAGGCGAACCGCCGGCCGAAGGGGCAGGGCGCGCCGCTCCGGGTGAGCCTTTCCACTTCGGTGAGCGTGGCCGCCAATGCCGCTTCCGGAAGCCCGGTGCGTCTGGCAAGTTCCGCGACACTCTCCGCGCTCACGATGGCACCAGCGGCAATTGCATCGCGGGTATCGTCGAACTGGTCGAGCACGGCCTGGATCCGCCCATCCCAGATGCTCCACGCCACTCGGCCCGGTTGGGCGTTCACGGCCGCTGCGGCTTCCGAATAGCCACGGGATTCGTCATGAAACCTGAGGCCGTCGCGGTTTACCTGCACACCGCCCTCGGTCATGCTCGGCCAGAGGATGGGCACCGCATGGCCTGCTGCCAGCCCGCCATGGCCCTGGTAGCTGTCCATGTCGGCGAGCGCCGCGGCGAGACGCTCGGCGAGCGGCAGCCAGTCGCCTCGGCAGCCGGGGTGGCTGTGCAAGGCTGCCCCCGCCATCTCGGGGAGATAACGCGCCACGAGGTCCGCTGCACTGGCAAAGCCGCCCATGGCCAGGACCAGCGCGCCGCAGCCGACCAGTTCATGTGCACCATCGGGCCGCTCGAGAATGGCCGCCGTCACTCGCCCGTCCGCCCCGGCCTCGACCTCGGCGAGCCGGGCCCGAGTGACGATCGCAACATTCGCTCGTTCCACCGCGCGCGCCAGCGCTGCGACCAATTCGGAACCGGTGCGGTTGGGCGTTCCCATCATCCGCATCACCGAGTGGCCGGGATAGGTGAAGCCGGTCACCAGCGACAGCGGCACATGATGGCGCTGCAGCCAGGCGACCGTCGCCGCCGATTCCCGGGCGAGCCGGCCGACGATGGTGGTATCAGTGCGGCCGCCGCTTTTGGCCAGAATGTCCCGGGCGAGAAGATCGGGCGTATCGACGATGCCGAGCGCTTCCTGCTCGGGCGTGCCGGCAGCCGGAATAAGTCCGGTCGACATGGCGGTCGTGCCAGCGAGCCGGGAGTCCCGCTCCACCAGGAGCACGCTTGCACCGGCATCGGCGGCGGCGAGCGCGGCAACCAGGCCGGCAGCGCCCCCGCCTGCGACCAGCACATCGACCTCTGCCGTTTCCACGCCCGCGCCTTGCCCGCGTGACGCGGCGAGCGGCGCGGCGGCCGTGCGCGATTGTCCGCCACGCGGAGGAATGGCCCGCGCCCTTGCCCCGGGGTCGCAAGCGATGGCCAGAAGCAGCAATGCGCGATTCTGCAGGCAGGCGCGAATTTGAGCTTGGATGGCAGGCTGTGCTCGCAGGCCTTGTCGGTGTCATGTTCGGGATCTCGGCGCTTCCCTTCTACACGCTGGGCCTGTTCGTCCGCCCCCTCTCCGAGACTTTCGGCTGGTCGCGCGAGGCGATCCAGTGGGGCTTCACCATGCAGATGCTGGGCATGCTCGCAGTCGCCTGGGGCTATGGTCTGCTTACCGATCGGTGGGGCGCGCGCAGGGTCGCGCTCCTGTCGCAGGTGGGCCTCGGCCTCGGCTTCCTCGCCGTCGCCGCCGTGCAAACCCTGCCGCAATGGTATGCGGCCTGGTTCCTTGTCGCCCTCCTCGGCGCTGGCACTTCGCCCATTACCTGGACCCGGGGGGTCACCGGCTGGTTCGATGCCGCGCGCGGCACCGCGCTTGGCCTGATGCTTGCTGGCACCGGCATCACTGCCGTCCTTGCACCACCGCTGGTGACAGCGATCATCGCCGAACATGGCTGGCGTGCCGGCTACCTTGCCATTGGCGCCAGCGTGCTCCTCGTTGCCTTGCCGCTGGTTGCCCTCTTTTTCCGCGACGCGCCCGCCGCCACCCCGACCCTCGCCAGCGGCGCCCTGCCCGGACTTTCGCGGCGGGAAGCCTTCGCCTCGCGCGGCTTCTGGGTAATGCTCCTCGTCTTCTTTCTCGTCACCTTCGCGGTCTCGGGCATCATCCCGACTCTCGTCCCCCTCCTCGTCGATCGCGGCTTCGCGCCCAGGGATGCCGCCCTTTTCGCAAGTCTCGTCGGCGCTGCCGTAATCATGGGGCGGATTGTCGCTGGCATCCTCCTCGACCGCTTTTGGGCACCCGCTGTTGCTGCCATCTTCCTGCTGCTTCCCGCCGGCTCCTGCCTTCTTTTGGCGCTCGGCAGCATCATCAGCCCGGCCGTCATTGCGCTCGCCGTCATTCTCGTGGGTCTTGCGGCCGGCGCCGAGTTCGACATCGTCGCCTATATGGTCAGCCGCTATTTTGGCATGGCCCACTATGGCCTCGTCTATTCGCAGCTGATGATGGGCATGCTGGTGGGCGGCGGCTTCGGTCCGCCGCTGTTCGGCCGGGTGTTCGACCAGACCGGAAGCTACACGCCCATCCTGCTCGCGGCCTCCCTCATCTTCTTTCTCGCCCCTTTGCTTCTGCTCACGCTGGGGCGCTATCCCCGCTTCGCTGCGGAGCGAGCCGCGGCCTGACCGGATGCAGGTCGCCATCATCGGTGCAGGGCTCGGCGGGCTCACCGCCGCTCTCGCACTTGCCCGCATGAGGCTTGCGGTCACCGTCTTCGAGCAGGCCGAAGCGCTCGGCGAAGTGGGTGCGGGGATCACCATCAGCCCCAATGCCGGCCGTGTGCTCGATCATCTCGGCCTTGGCGAGTCCATCCGGGAGCGCGGCGTTCTCCCCGGCACCCAGCATATCCGCGATCTCGCAACCGGCCTGACCCTCCGCACCCTTGCCCGCGATGCCGACCTCGAGGCCCGCCATGGCGCGCCCTACCGCCACCTCCACCGCGCCGATCTCCATGCGCTTCTTGCCGGCGCGGTCGAGGAAGCGGCACCGGGAAGCATCCGCCTCGGCCACCGCCTGGCCGATATCACGCCCGACGGCCGGATGCGCTTCACCGGCGGCGCCGAAGCGCGCGCCGATGTTGTGGTCGGTGCCGATGGAGTCCGCTCGACCGTGCGGGACTGCCTCTATCCGACCGAGCCTCCCCTCTTCACTGGCCAGGTCGCCTGGCGCGGGCTCGTGCCGACCGACGCGCTTCCCGCCGAGGTCGCAGCCGAGCCTCCGGGCATCTTCATAGGCCCCGGCCGCTTGGTGCTGCGCTACCCGGTGCGCGGTGGCGCGCTCACCAACTATGCCATCTTTGTCGAGACCGCGGAATGGCAGGAGGAGAGCTGGTCCACTCCCTCTACCCGCGCCGAGCTCCTCGCCCACCTCGGAGCCGCCTGTGCCAGTGTCCGCCTTCTCGTCGAAGCCACGCCGCCGGCCTGGCTCTTCAAATGGGCGCTGTTCGCCCGCGAGCCGCTGCCATCCTGGTCTGTCGGGCGCGTCACCCTGCTTGGCGACGCCGCCCATGCCATGCTCCCGTTCATGGGCCAGGGTGCAGCGACAGCGATCGAAGACGCCATGGTGCTCGCCCGCGCCCTTGCCGCCCATCCGCCAGATGAAGCGCTCGCCCGCTACGAGGCCGCGCGGCGCGAGCGAACAGCGATGGTCCAGCTCCAGTCCCGCCTGCTTGGCCTTCGCTTCCAGGGGAAGGACCCGGAAGTCCTCGGCCGCGGCCCGCTCATGAACGAGGAGGAACTCGGCCTGTTCGCCTATGATCCTGTGACAGTTGCCATCTGATACCAAGGTTCGTTGACGATGACTCATCGTCAACAAACGTTCGGCCTGCCGGCCGGCACGTGAGGAGCGCTTGCGCGTCCCGGTGACCGCAACCGGTCCCCGGGACGCGGTAAGAGCCGTTCAGGACGTCCCGCGCAGGATCAGGTTGACGAGGGCGCTGTCATCCCAGTCGGGCGCGGGCCGGCCGACGCGCACGATGGTCATCCTGGCTGACGGAATCACATAGACTCGCTGCCCGCCGGCGCCGTCGAGGAAGACCACATCGTCGCGCAAGAAGGGCTCCGCGGCCGGCACGGCGAGCGCAATGGTCGCCGAATAGCGCCTGATGGGGGCATGCGGGCTGCCGCGCCAGACTTGCATCCCGAAGTTGGGGTTGGTGGGGGAGGGCTTGAGCATTGCCCGCACGTGGGCGGCTGGCACCAGCTGCCGGCCGCCGACCCGGCCGTCGCGGCGGATCAGCTCGCCGAGCATCAGCCAGTCCATCGGCCGGGCCTGGAGGCAGCAGAAATAGTGCGGCGAGCCGCCAGCGCGGTCGAGGAAGAGCTCGGCGTCCGCTCCCCCCATCGGCTTCCAGATGCGCCGCGACAGATAGTCGGCAAACCGCACACCCCCGAGCACAGCTGCAAGCGCTTCGCCGGCAAGCTGGCTGTCAAAGTTGGAATAGGCAAAGCGCGTGCCCGGCGGCACTGCCTGCGGCACTTCAAGTGCGACGGCGCGAATGTTGGGCGCGAACATGATCCGCATCGTCGGCGAAGAGAGCGACGGCGGCCCCGGGGGCGGTGGCGGGAAGGCGAGGCCTGAGTGCATGTGGAGGAGCTGGCGGATGGTGACGGCGCCGCGCGGGTCGTCCCGCCATTCGGCCAAGTGGCGGCTGACCGGGTCATCGAGCCTGATCCGCCCCTCGGCAATTGCCGGACCAAAGGCGAGCGCCGTCACCGCCTTCATCATCGAAGCCGTCGAGAAGCGGCTGTCGCGGCCAAAGCCGTTCCAGTAGCGCTCGAACACCAGCCTGCCATCGCGCGCAACCAGGAGCGCGTGCGTTTCCCGCGCCTCGGCCCAGGCGGCTGCTGCTTCGAGAGCAGATGCGCGGATCCCTGCAGCCTCGGGAGCCCGGGTGGGAAGTGGCCTCCCGCGCCCGCCTGCCACGCGCTCGGCTGGCCGATAGGCATGGACGGCTTCAACGCCATGCGCAAGCGGAAGCGCCTTCGCCCGCGCAGCGATGATGGCGGCTTCGTCGGCCGATGGCTGCGCCAGCGCCGGTGCGGCGAACAGCAGGGCGGCGGCGAGCCATATGGTCATGTCGGCTGCTCTGGCGCGAGCGTTGCAATGAGGGCGCGGGCAAAGGCGTCGCGATCGGCAGCAAGCCGCTCGGCCAGCGCCCCTTCCGGCTGGAAATCGCGGATGGCCTCGAAGACGGCGATGCCGCGGCTCTCCAGCACCGCTTCCAGCACGGCGAGGCGATCGCGCGTCACCCACAGCTCGCGGGCCAAGAGCAGCAGGGCCTTGCCGAGATGGTCGAGCTGGCCCGGGTGCAGCGACGGCGACGACGTGGCCGCGCGCGAGGCAGCGCCGGGGTCGGTCTCTGTCATGCCCGCCAAGTCGTTCCGGTCACTGCGGCTTCACCCCCACAGTCACCCAGGGGTAGGGCGCCCCACCCGGCCCACCTTCGGAGACCTCGACAAAGCCGGCATCGCGCGCGGCTTGGGCCTGGTCGAGCGTCGCCGATTCCCGCCACCAAGGCTCACCGCCGCGTTTTGCCAGCCAGTCAGCCCGCCACGCCGCCATGCGGTCATGCACCCGATAGGGGGTCACGTCTGCCATCAGCACCATCCCGCCCGGCCGGGCGAGGCGGAACGCCTCGCGCCACACGGCCCGGCAGGCTTCTGCTGGAAGCTCATGGAGCAGGATGTAGGAGGTAACGAGGTCAAAGCTCGCATCCGCAAGCCCTGTTGCTTCGGCCGCCGCCTGCACCAGCTGCCACGGCCAGCCATTGGCATTCGCCACGCGGAGCGCCTGGCGGAGCATGGGGAGCGACAGCTCCACCCCCGTGATCCGGGCCTCTGGGAAGCTTCGCTGAAGCGCGACCGTGTAATGGCCCGACGAGGTGCCGAGCTCGCAGATGTCCCGGACCGGCCGTCCCTCGGGCAGCAGGGCGAGCACCGAGGCGCGCTGGGCGAAGATGTCGCCCGGGAAGGTGCGGGCGACATAGTGGCGGTGGATGAGCTCGCCGTGGATGAAGCCCATCTCGGGGTGGCCATTCCAGCCACCAGTGGTGCGATGGAACCACACACCGTCCCAATAGGCCGGCGGCACCAGTTCTGGCGCTTCCACAAGCGTTGCCGGCCCTCGCGTTTCCAGCGCCCGCATCCGGGGCTCGAGCACATCCGCCGATTCGGTGAAGGCGGCCACTGCCGATCGGCCATGCTCCACGCTTGCGAATTCCCCAACCAGCGCTGCGGTTGCAAACGCATCCGAGCGGGCAAGCGCCGCCTCGACCATGGCATGGCGAGCGTCGAGATCCTCAGGCAGAGTCGCTGCCGAAACTCCGGCGGCGGCAAGCTCGGCCTGCCAGCGCGGCGCAAGCCCTGCGCTTGCCTGTGCCAGCGACACGAGAAAGTCCATCTCGGCGCGCCCCTTCTGCCGAAGCAGGAATTCCATCAGGCCAGCTCCTTGGCGTGCTCGTCGATCCGGTAGAAGAGAAGCGGCACAGTGCTCAAGGCATAGAGCAGCGCCGGAAGCACCGCAGCGCCCAGATAGACTCCGGTCACTGCCACTTCGGTCTGGGCGACCCCCGTCTTTGCCGCCTGCGGGTCAAAGCCGAAGCCGGAGAGGATGAGCCCGATCAAGAGTGGCCCGAGTGCCATCGCCGATTTCTCAACCAGGCTATAGGCCCCGGCATAGAGGCCCTCGCGGCGGATTCCCGACCGCCTGCAGTCCCAGTCGATCGCGTCGGGCAGGATGGATTGCCCCATCAGCAGCACGCCGCCCGTCAAGATCCCGCCGGCCGCACCGCGCAAGTGGATGAGGAGCGCCGGCTCGCCGGGCACGGCAAGGAGGAAGGAGAGCTTGACCAGCGCATAGCCGAGACAGGCGGCGATGAAGAGGTCGCGCTTGCGGAAACGCCGGCCGAGCCGGACCCACAGCGGCATGCTGGCGAGCATCGCAACCGTCGTGATGGCGACATAGATGCCGACCACCCCTTCCGGGACTCCGAGCACCTGGACGATGAAGAAAAGGATCGACGCTTGCATGGCAGCAAGCCCCACCAGCTGCAGTGTCTTGGCGAGGAGCAGCATTACGAACGGGCGGTTCCGCAGCACCACCAGAAGGCTCTCCCGGTCGCCGCCGGGTGCGGGAGCGGTTGCGCGGGCGCGGGCTGAGGCCGCGAAGGCCGTGAGCATGGCAGAAAGGACGATCGCCCCCAGCATTGCCCCCGTCACTGCCCAGGCCTCGCGGTCGCCGCCGAGGCTTGCAGCCACCTTCGGCGCGAACCCGACGAGGGCGCCACCAAGGGCAACGAAGGCAACCCGGAAGGAGAGCAGCGCTGTCCGCTCTTGCGGCGAGGAGGTCATCTCGGCTGGCATGGCGAGATAGGGCACGTTGAAGAGGGTGTAGCCGAGCGCCAGCACGAGGAGGCCAGAGACCAGCCAGGCCGAAAGCGCCAGCCCCTCGAGCGCCGGCGGCATGAAGAGGAGCAGGAATGCCAGCGCTGAGACCAGGCCGCCCAGGAAGAGGAAGGGCCGCCGCCGGCCCCAGCGGGTGGCAGCCGTGTCCGAAATCCGGCCCATGAGGGGCGCGATCACGGCATCGAACAGCTTGGCACCGAAGAGAAGAGCTCCAGCCAGCGCCGGGTTCATGCCAAGCACGCTCGTCATGAAGAAGAGGAGGAGGATGGAGGTGGTGGAAAGGATGACGACCGTCCCGATCGAGCCGGCCGACCAGCCGAGCCTCAGCCCGAGCGGGATCCGGTCGGAAGCCGCGTTGCTGTCATTCGTCGTGGCCGGAACGGGAAGCGCCGCCGTCGTCATCGCCTTCCAATCTCTCCCTCCAGCGCTCGGATTTCCGGACGCGCGGACGTTATGTCCGCATAGCGGAGACTCCCACTGCTTTTGGATCAGGCGATTGCCGCAGCGTCCTCAAGACTTGCGAACATCGCCTGGCGATGCAGGTAGGCGCGCCGCTTGTCCGGGTCGCGCAGCACACCTGCCATTTCCGCAAAGACCGACCGGCGGGCCTCCTCGCTCGCTTCGATCATCGCCTTGTTCTTCTTGGTCTGCTCCTGGATGAAGCTTCGCGTGACAGCGCGGCGCTGGCGGCCGAAGCGGGGGAGCAGCGTGGCGGCGTCTGCCCCTTCCTGAAGAATGGCAACCAACTTCTCAGCCAGGTTCATGGCATCATGGATGCCTGAATTCATGCCCAGCCCGCCGAGCGGGTTATTGAGATGCGCGGCGTCGCCCACCAGAAGCACCCGGCCGTGGTCGAACCGCGCAGCAACCCGCTGGTGCACGCGGTAGATGGTGCGGTGCCTTGTCTCAACTTCGGGGTTGCCGATCAGCCGGTCGAACACCCGCGCTCGGGTCGAGTCGGACAAGAGCTCAGAATCTGGCATGTCCTCGTCGGCTGCAACCAGCACGCGCCAGAGGGAGGGCACCCGCAGCAGCACATGCCACCATTCGGGATCGGAGATGTAGTTCACATAAGCGAGTGCGGGAAAATGGGCCTCAAGCGGCCATTCGGTCGAGAGCGTCAGGAACTTCTCCGGGTAGGTGAAACCCTCGAATGGCACATCGAGCCATTTGCGGATGAGGCTGTTGGCGCCATCGGCTGCCACCAGGTAGCGCGCTCGCACTTCCTCGATTTCCGTCGGCGCCTCGAGGTGAACCGTCACTCCATCCGCGTCTTGGGCAAAATGCACCACGCGCCGGGCAAAGCGCACTTGTGCTCCCAGCCGCTCGGTTGCCAGACGGGAGAGCTTCCACTGCTCGCACTGGAGCCGGAACGGATAGGGGGTGATATCGGCAAGCTCAGAGAGATCGAACGCCAGCACATCGCCGGTCGCCCGAACCCGGTACTGGTAGACTGGCGCCTTCAGCCCCTGCGCGAGAAGCGGCGCCAGCAGGTCGAGCGAATCGAGCATCTCGAGCGTCGGCGGGTGGAAAGTGCTGGCGCGCAGATCCTCCTGGCACTCGGCGCTGGCTTCCACGAGCAGCACCGAGACGCCGGCGCGCGCCAGCGCGGTCGCGGCCACCGCTCCCACCGGCCCGGCGCCGGCCACGACCACATCGACATCAGCCGATGGCCGCGCGCGCCGGGCCGCCGGGGTCTCGACCGGAGTCTCGGTTGCGTGGTTGCCAGCCGCCATCCTGCCTCAGCTTGCCGTTTCCATCGCGCGGCCATCGCGCCCGAAGCCGCACCAGGACCCCAGCCGATCGGCTTTTCTCCGCTTGGCGAAGAATCTGCGTCCGTCGGCGGCAAAGCGCGTGTCTGCTGCCGCAGGAGAGGCCCCATGTTGCACGAGGCATCGAAGATTGCCCCTACAAGCCGAGACTCGCTCGGCTGGCGCAAGCTCTTCGCTGTCGTTGCACCTTCTACCAACACCAGCGTCCAGCCCGAGTATGACGGCATGCGCCCGCCGGGTGTCACCAACCATTTCGCCCGCATTGCGATTCCCGACACCCGCGTGACTGATGACGCGAGCTTCATGGCTATGCTCGAGAATATCCGTCGAGCGACCATGGAGGCAGTCGATGTGGCCTTGTCGATGGAGCCTGACGACCTCATCATGGGGATGTCGGCCGAGACTTTTTGGGATGGTGCCGAAGGTGCAGAGAAGATGCACCGCAGCCTCAAGGCACGCACCGGGCGCCAGGTCGTGATGGGAAGCCAGGCGGTCAACGCCGCGCTCCAGGCCTATGGTGGCATCCGGCGGATTGCCGTCATTACGCCTTACATGCCCGTCGGCGACGCCCAGGTCCGCCGCTATTTCGAGGATTGCGGCTATGAGGTGGTCACACTCGAGGGCCTGAAATGCGCTTCGCCCCGGCTTATTGCCCACGTGACGGAGCAAGAGCTGAAGCGCGCAGTCGAGCGGGTCAACAGCCCGGATGTTGATGCCATCGTCCAATGCGGCACCAACCTTGCATTTGCTCGCGTTGCTGCGCTCGCCGAATTCTGGCTTGAAAAACCGGTCATCGCCATCAACACGGCAACCTACTGGTGGGCGCTGCGCTCGAACGGCATTGCCGACCGGATGCAAGGCCACGGCCGCCTGTTGGCCGAATTCTGATGCACTACGCCTATGTGCCCATGCCCGAGCGGCCGCAGCTCATCTGGCCGCAGGGCAAGCGGGTTGCACTCATCCTTACCTTCAACCTCGAGACTTGGGATCTCGTCAAGGACACGGACCGCGCCTATTATGCGGGCGGTCCGCCCATTCTTCCTGATGCCCTGCCCGGCCGGGTGCCGGATTTCCCCAATTACAGCTGGCGGGAATATGGTCAGCGCGTTGGCATCTGGCGGCTCATCGAGCTGTTTGACGAACTCGGCGTGCGCGCCAGCTGCACGGCGAACGCTGTCACCTTTGAGCGCCGCAAGGCCATGACCGATGCTGTCCTTGCCCGCGGCTGGGAGCTTCTTGCCCACAACTGGGAGCAGGGCGAGCTTTTGACTGACCTTGCCTGTGATCCAGAGGCCGAGCGCGCCGTCATCCAAAAGACGCTTGCAACCTACGCCCGCCATGTCGGCCGGCCGGCCGCAGGCTGGCTCTCCTCGTCGCTGCGCGGCACGCTTGCCACACCCGCCATTCTTGCCGAAGCTGGCTGCCTCTTCTGGTGTGACATCATGAACGATGATCAGCCCTATATCATCGCAACACCAGCGGGCCCGATATGCTCGCTTCCCTATTCGAACGAGATCAACGATTTCACCCTGCTCACCCGGCGCGGCCACACGACCGATGAATTCCGCGACATCTTGGTCGAGGAGCTGGAGACGCTTTACCGCGAAGGGGCGGCCCAGGCGCGGATCATGAATGTGGGCCTGCACCCTCATGTCTCAGGCCGGGCCTATCGCATCCGGGCCTTGCGGGAATTCCTCGAATTTGCACGATCACTGGAAGGCGTGTGGTGGCCAACGCGTGAGGAACTCGCGCGCTGGTATATGGAAAGCGACGAGGCTGCCGCCCACCGCGCCGCGATGGCGCCCAAGGAGGATCTGCAATGAGCGTCGAGATGGTCAACATCTTCCAGCAGGCGGAGCATCCGCTCCTGCCGCGGCCAACCCATGACGAGCGCGCCCGCCAGGAGTTCGCCAAGGCCATGAAGGGGTTTGTGCAGCAGGGTCTGCTTCCGGGCCTTGCAGGCGTGTTCAAGGGCCGGGCGGCACAGGCCTTCGCGCGTGACCATGGCCGCCCACCTGCTGACCGTCACGATATCCGCCGCGCCATGGTCGCTGACCCCTATTTCCAGCACTATGCGGCAGCCAACCGGATTGCCCAGGAGCTGCTGTGGGACAGTGTGATTGACTCCATCGCGCGCGAATTGCCCGCGCTCAACGCCCGCGCTGCCGAACTCTCCGCCAAGGCGAAGGCCCCGCTTGAGACGGACCCGGGCTTCGATACGCCGCGCTATGTGACGGCAATCGATATCCACTGCATGCCAGGCGGCTATGCTGGCGAAGTCGCCCCTGGCGACATCTCAACTGGCGCCCTCTACGACCGCGGTGTCTATCTCTACGCCATGGGCTATATGGGCCCCTTGAACGACGACATGGGCCGCTCGGTTGTCAACTGGCTCAAGCGCAATTTGCCCGAATTCAAACCTGCCCGCATCCTCGACATGGGCTGCACGGTCGGCCACTCGACGCTTCCTTACAAGGAGGGCTTCCCTGAGGCCGAAGTGACGGGCATCGACGTGGCCGCCCCGCAGGTCCGCTATGCCCACGCCCGCGCCGCCGGCCTCGGGCTCGAGGTCGGCTTCCTCCAGCGGAACGCCGAGGCGACCGGCTTTCCCGACGCCCATTTCGACTTGGTCGTGAGCCACATCCTCCTGCATGAGACGAGTGGCAAGGCGATGCCGGCCATCTTCCGCGAATGTTTCCGCATCCTGAAACCCGGCGGCATCATGATCCACGCCGATCTTCCGCCTTTCGACCGGATGGACCCTTTCGCCCAGTTCATCCTCGACAACGAGACCTGGTACAACAATGAGCCCTTCTGGGGCGCCATGCGCGAGCTCGACCAGATCGCACTTGCCAAGGCCGCTGGCTTTCCCGAGCCCAGATTCGCGACTGCGCCCATGGCCGTCATGGAATTCGCGGCGCAATCCGCCGACTATGCGGAAGCTGGCGCGCTTGCCGAGCGCGAGTTCACCGCCGGCGAATATGCGCCTGGCGGCGGCTGGGAAATCCTGTTCGCAAGGAAGCCCGCATGAATGCCCCCCACGCCCCCGCTCCCGCCGCCCCCATCCGCGACGCGAAAGGCAAGCGGCCGCACTTCTACGAGCTGCCGGGCCTCGACCAGGCGATGAGCATGATCCTCGTGCTTGCGTCCGAATTCGCTGCCCTTCGCGAGCGCATGGACACGCTCGAGCACATCCTCAAAGCCAACGGCATCGACGCAAGCGCTGCTATTGAGGCCTATCAGCCGACGACCGAAGTCCTGACCGAGCGCGAGCGCTGGCGCCAGGCCTTCCTCGCCCGGCTCTATTATCTTGCCCGCAAGGATGCCGCCGACGCTGCCCGCGGGGACACCGAAGCGCGCTACCGCGACACCATCGAGACCATCGCGAAAGGCTAGCCCATGGCCACTGCTGCCCCGCGCGACGCAACGTCTGCCTTCCTTGACCGCCTTGCTGCAATCGTGGGCCAGGCGAATGTCCTCACGCGCGAGGAGGACCGGCGCTTTTACGCAACCGATGTGCTGCGCGCAGCCGAAGTGCCGGTCGCCGTCGTCCGCCCTGGCTCGGTTGAGGAACTGGCCGCCATTGTCGCAGCCGCACATGCAGCGCAAGCGCCCGTTGTCGTGCGCGGTGGTGGCGCCTCCTATACGGATGGCTACACCCACGCCCGCCCGGGGGGCATCACTATCGATCCCTCGCGTCTCAAGGCCATCGCTGTTGATGCCACCAACGCGGTTGTGACCGTCGAGGCCGGAGTGACGTGGGCAGAGCTGCGTGACGCTCTCCTGCCCCATGGCTTGCGCACGCCCTTCTTCGGCCCCTTCTCCGGCCTTGCGGCAACCGTTGCCGGCTCGATGAGCCAGCACAGCATCTCGCACGGCACGGGCATCTGGGGCGTCTCGGCCGAGAGCCTCGTCGGCTTCGACCTCGTCACTGGCACTGGCGAGCTCTTGTCGACTGGCACCTCCTTCTTCCGCTTCTACGGCCCCGATCTTGCTGGCCTCTTCACCGGAGACTGTGGCGCGCTTGGCGTCAAGGCGCGGGTCAGGCTCAAGCTCATCCGCCGCCGCGAGGCGTTCGAGGCGCTCTCCTTCAACTTCACCGGCTTCGAGGCGATGCACGCTGCGATGCGGGCGATCGCAATTGAAGCGCTTGATGATGAGAATTTCGGCCTTGATGCAACGCTTCAGCAGGGCCAGATCGGCCGGCAGAAGGGGGTGGCCGCCAAGGCCGAAATCGCCGGCCAGGTGCTGAAGGGCCAGGGCTCGCTCGGGGCTGGGGTGAAGGCCTTGGCGAAGATGGCGATCTCTGGCGAGCGCGACCTCAGGCGCGCGACCTTCGCCGTCCACTATCTCGCCGACGGCGTCTCACCAGCCGAAGCGCGCGACCGGGCCGCTCGGATCCGCGAGCTTGCCCTTGCCGAGGGCGCCGAGGAGATCCCCAATACCGTCCCGACGGTCGTCCGCTCCATGCCCTTTGCGCCCTTGACCAACACGCTTGGGCCGAAGGGCGAGCGCTGGGTCCCGTTCCACGCGCTCTTGGCCCATGACCGTGTCGCTGGCTTCCACGCCGCGCTTGAAGCCTATCTCGCTGCCCAGGAGGAGGTGATGGCGGCCCATTCGATTGTCTCGGGCCGCATGTTCATGGCGGTCGGCCCCAATGCCTTCGTCTATGAGCCCACCTTCTACTGGCCTGATGCGCGCTCCATCTATCACGAGCGAGTGGTCCCTGCCGACCATCTCGCAACGCTTGCGCGCTACCCCGAGAACCCGGCCGCGCGTGCGCAAGCGATGCGCATGAAGGCCGAGATCATCGCGCTTATGGAAGCGCATGGGGCCGGCCACTTCCAGATCGGCCGAGTCTATCCCTGGCTTGCCTCGCGCGATGGACCGAGCGTCCGCCTGGTCCGCGCCATCAAGGCGGCACTTGATCCAGCTGGCATCTTGAACCCTGGCGCGCTCGGGCTCTGACCGGCTCAGCGCACGATGAGGGTCACATCGCCCGGCTGTTCTGGTGGCGGCCGGCCCTCGAGGAAAGCGAGGCTTGCAGCAACGGCGGCCTGGAACAGCGCGGCCTGGGCCTCGTCGCGGTGACGCTCGGGCCGGCCGATCATGTTGCCGAAATAATGGTCCACGTCCTTCCCCACCCAAAGCCAGCGCGGACTGACCCGGGCCGCCTCGAAGCTCGCGGCATGCGCCTCCCAGGTCGGCGCAACCGGCGGCACCACGTCGGCCGTCCCGGTCTGGACGAACAGCGGCACCGCAAGCTTCGACCAGCCGGCCGCATCGATGAAGCTCGGAAGCGGACCGGGGGGCGAGAAGGCCAGCACGCACACAACACCCGGCATCGGCAGCGGCCCGCCGTCGCCGTCCCACAGCACGCCGGCACCGCCAAGCGCCTGCGCGACGAGCGCACCATAGCTGTGCCCGGCTGCCACCAGCTCCCGTCCCGGCACGACGGACTGGAGATGCCGCGCGGCGACCCGCATGTCGGCAAGCCGCGCCCGCCAGCCGGCACGCGCTGCGGCATAATCTATCGCGCCCGCGCCCTGCGCCGGCTCGCGGTGGGTGACCGCGGCGACCACATGGCCCTCGGCGGCCCAAGCCGCGGTCAGCTCGTCATATTTCCGCGCCTCGGCATTGGCCCCGTGGGAGAAGAGGATCGCGCGCGACTCCGGGCTGAGTGCTGCTGGCTGCCACAGCCGGATCGCCACACCCTCCACTTCCAGGTCCTGAACGCGGATTTCGGGCGGCAGCGGCGGCAGCCCGGCCGGGGGCAACCGCTGCGCAGCGGCCGGCGCTGCCAGTCCAGCAAGGCCGATGAGAAGTGCGCGGCGCGAAAGTCTCACGTGTCGCGCGCCCAGCGCGCAGGCGCCCGGTCGGTGAGCGTCAGCACATAGAGGCTGCCGAAGCTTCCGCGGTTCAGCCGGAAGTCGGAATCGAGATAGACCACATCTGAAAACAGCGGCGGGATCTTCGCATTATCAATTACCACTCGAGGATGCCCAGTTGCCTGGGCATGGGTGAAGACCACGTCCATGCGCACGTCTGTCACTGCGCGGAACTGCCCCAGCGTCACTGCCTCGCCGGCTCCTCCGTCTGCGCCTTCGTAGCTGACGACATTGTCATAAAGGCCAGTCTCTGGGTCCACTTCCTGGAACAGCGTGTGTACACATATGGGCTCGGCCGGAAGCAGGTTGAAGCTGAGCCTTGCGAGCGTTGCCTCGCGCTCAAGCCCGAAGGACGACCAGATGAGCCGCCACCGTCCCCTCAGCAGGTCGGCGGCGCGGGCAGGTGCCGGGGTCGGGTTCAGCGCCTCGAGCGCGGTGGCAAGCTCGGCGATGCGAGCAACGCGCTTGCCGCCCGCAGCAAAGCCCGAGTCGGTGGCCGCGCCAAGCTCGGCAAGCTCGGCCTTGAGCGCTGCTGCATCCGCCATCAGAAGCTGATTGCCCCTGTGAGGCCAAAGGTCCGCCGCTCGCCAAAGGTTGGCACATAGGAGGCCGACAGCGCTCCGTTGGTGCCGATCAGGAACAGCGCGGTCGAAACATATTCCTTGTCGAGCAGGTTGCGGGCCCAGAAGGTCAGCTCGAAAGGGCCGAAGTCGGCGCCGATTTGGCCATTCATGAGAAGCCGGGAGGGTGCAAAGGCAAGGTTCGCCTCGTCCATATATTGCTTGCCCTTGAAGGTGCCGTCGAGCGCGATGAACAGGTCGAGCCCGTCGCGCAGCACGAAATCATAGCGTGCACCAGCGGCCGCATCCCAGCGCGGCACACGTTCGAGCCGGTTGCCGCCGATCGGAAGCACGGCCGTCGGCGTGCCGGGAACCGTCTGGCAGACCACACCGTCGCAATTGCCCGAGGCGCCGAAGCGCTGTGACGTGGTGCCGTCCTTGTAGGTGGAGTTGTTGTAGGCGGCGTTGCCAAAGAAGCGCAGCGCCTCTGTCGCCTGCCAGGCGAGTTCGGCCTCGAAACCCCACACCTTCGCCCCGCCGTCGACATTGCCGATGGTCGACGGCACGATCGCAAAGAAGGAGGGCGCGGTGCCATTGGCCTGGAGCCGGACCACGCTCGTCTGCAGCGCGTTCCAGTCCGTGAAGAAGGCGGCCACATTGGCGGTGAGCGGGCCGAACCGGTTCTTCGAGCCGATCTCGTAGGTCCAGTTGGTCTCGCTGTCGAAGGTGCGCTGGGGAACGAACGGCACATTGCCGTTGATGCCGCCCGCCTTCACGCCGCGTGCGACCGAGGCATAGATGTTGTTAATTTCGGTCAGGCTGTAGGTGCCAGTGAAGCGCGGCGCGAAATAGGTGATCGACTGGCTGAACCGCGGCGGCGCGAAGGCCTGGACAGCCGGATTGGTCGGCTCGCGCGTGAGGAAGTCGGTTGCCGACTGGTCCTCGATTGAAAGCCGCCCCTCGACCGTCAAGGCGAACCGCTCCACTGGCTTCGCCTCGGCAAAATAATAGAGGGCAAGGATATTCTCCTTGCGCTCGAGATAGCCGGTGCGCTGGAACAGCGCCGAGGGGAAGGGGAGGCCAGGGCCGATGGGGAAAAGATAGACAGCGGGATCGGCTGCAACCAGGCTGTTGGTGGGGGCGTTCGATGTCGCGTTGGAGGCGACGTCCGTCGTGCGGCTGTAGTGAAAGCCGACAAAGCCGCTCCAGCGGTCATTGCCACGCAACAGGAAGCGCAGATCATGCGCCGTGCCGGAGAAGGAGGAGTCGGTTCCGGATTCGTCGAAGATCGTGCCGAGGTTGAAAGGAGGGAAGGGCACTGTTACCGGGCGCAGCGGATTGGGGCTTGGCGAGCCGCGGCCAAAGACAGAGCCGCTCGCATAGCCGAACAGATACTCAACTCCGACCGGCCCGTCAGGTTCCCATGTCGCCCGCACGGTCAGAAACTCGCTCGGACCCCTCAGGCCGAAGGCACGCGGGTCGATGACGACTCCGGGCGGGCGAAGCGTATCGGCCGGGGCGACGACCGGCGTTGCTGGAAATTCGCCCACCCACAGCCGGTTCTGGACTGTAAACGGCGGCGTGAGCCCGGGCCGCGGGCTCGCGTTCAAGGTGTTGAACGGATAAAGGATGGTCTGGGTGCCAACCGTATAGGACGGCACCGTCTCCTCGTCGCGCTCGGTGCGGATATAGCTTGCCTCGATCCTGACCGTCTCGGTCGCCTGCGCGGTCACCCGGCCCTGGATCATCCAGTTGCGGTAGCCCCCGATGTTGCCGCGCGTGTTCGCTCCTTCCGCATCGGCCAAAGGATGGGCATTCTCCCAAGTGCCATCGAAGCTCGACCATGCCCCGGCGACCGACATTGCCACGCGGTCGCGCACGATCGGCACGGAAACGAATCCCCGGCCCTCATAGCGCGCATGGTTGCCGATGGTGCCCCCCACGCGCCCAGTCGGGGAAGCAAGGTCCGGTGCCTGGGTGGCCATGGCCACGGCACCAGCAAAAGCGTTGCGGCCGTAGAGGGCCGACTGCGGCCCCTTGATGACCTCGATGCGCGAAAGCTCGAGCAGCCGCTGGTCGACGAGGTAGGGCCGCTGCAGATAGACGCCGTCAAGAAAATAGGCGACATTGGTGACGGGGCTGTCCACCCGCAGGTTGGTCTGGCCGCGGATGACCGTCTGCGGCACCAACGGTTGCAGCGTCTCGAACGAATAGCCCGGCACGATTGCAGCGACATCGCGCAGCGAGAACATGCCCTGGCGGCGGATCTCGTCGCCCGTCACAACCGAGATTGCGATCGGGACATCCTGCAGCCGCTCCTCGTCGCGGCGCGCCGTGACCAAGATGTCGTCCTCGATCGCTGCATCGGCCACACTCCCAGCTGAAGCAGGCGCTGCAAGCGCGCTCGCTGCTACACCTGTGAGTGCGAGGACGAGAAGCGGCCGACGCACCGGCTCGGAAGAGAAAATGGCATGCCTACGTCCCATGACGAATCCCCTTGCAAGCGATTTGTGCGCGCTTTGTTTTGGCCCCTGAAATGCGGGAGGAAGACTTGGCGCACGCCACCAGCTTGACAAAGTCTCCGCAGGGTGGAGAGATGGCGGGTCTTAGTCGAGGGCTGCTGAGAGCCGGGCGGCGGCATCGACCAGGGCCTCGGCGTAGCGCGCTTCCGCCTCGCGCATTGGCATGGCGGAGGAGAAGAAGATAAGGCTCATCGCGCCTGCTACCCGTCCGCCCTGGAACAGGGGTGCGGCAAGCGAAGAGGTTTTGCCGGGTGTTGCCGTGTAGGCGTTGCGCGCCTGCGTCGCATAGCCCTTGGCGCGGATCCGCTGGAGGAGGCCGCCATCGGCCAGCATCAGGCGCGCCATCCGCTCAGCGGGGCCATCGCCTTGCGCCAGGCCCGCCTTCACAGTTGCCAGATCCTCAGGATCCGCGAAGGCAAGCCAGGCCTTGCCCGATGCACATTCCGAGAGCGGCAAGGTGAAGCCTGGCGCATAGTTGTGGAAGGTAAGGGTTGTGAGCTGGTGGGTCGAATCCTGCACCATCATCATGCCCCCCACTCGGGTCGAGACCGAGACCGGCCAGAGGAACCGCCGCGTCAGCTCGACGATGATCGGCCGCGCGGCGGCGACCAGCGCATCGGCCTCGCGGTAGCCCGAGGCGAGCGTGCGCACCAGCGCCGTTGGCCGGTAGCGCTTGCGCGCTGGCTCGCGCTCCACCATCCCCTCGGCAATCAGCGTGTCGACAATTCGGACGGCAGTCGGATAGGGAATGCCGGCGCCCCGGCTGATCTGCATCATGGTCACCGAGCCCCCTCGGTTGATGACCTGCAGCACTTGGAGGCCACGCGCCAGTGCCCGGACATTGCCGTCGCGCTCCACCCCAAGATGACCCGGCGCGGGTTCGTTATCCGTCATGTGGACAGTTTGCCGCTGGCTTCCCCCATGTCAAAGCCTTTCCCGGGAAGGACGCGGGACGAAGGAGATGGACCATGTTCGAGCGACGTGAATTGCTGATGGCTTCGGCTGCGCTTGCGGCCGGCGCTGGCCTTGCCCATGCCCGGCCGGCCGCTGCCGTCGGCCGGCCCGACCGCACGCCAGAAGCGCTTCGCGGCCGCTTCCTTGACCTTACCACCCCGCGCGGCAACATGGAGGCGTGGGCGCGTCTTCTTGGCAACACTGACATGAAGAGCACCAAATATGGCTGGGCGCGCGGCATCGTCCAGGGCGTGCGGCCAGGCGAGGCGGTGCGCGATCTCGTCGGCTTCACCATGCTCTCAACCGCCCGGCTCCTCCCCCATGAGAGCGGCATTGGCTACCGTAAGGTGTTGCGCGAGATCGGCCTCTATACCGACCTAGAGACCGGCGAGGTGCTGGACGAGTGGACCAACCCCTATCTCAACGAGAAGGTGCGCGTCGTCCATATCATGAACGACCCTTTCAACCACACCATCACCGAATATCGCCCGCAGCCGCCCTCCTACGGCGGGCTCAACACCAAGGCGCCGCCGCCCCAGCCGCTCCAGCTCGACTGGACTCGCCACGGCGACCGGCTCCATCTCTTCAACCACATCAACCTCTTCTACCCTTCGGCGCTGCAGCCGGCGAAATGGCCACGCGAGAGCGGCCAGCCTTTCGCCCAAGTGACCGAGGTCTTCCTCTACCAGATCGCCTGGCCGGAAATGCAG
The DNA here is from genome assembly GCF_053487655.1 of Thermaurantiacus sp. Taxonomy (NCBI): domain Bacteria; kingdom Pseudomonadati; phylum Pseudomonadota; class Alphaproteobacteria; order Sphingomonadales; family Sphingosinicellaceae; genus Thermaurantiacus; species Thermaurantiacus sp. Next base: position 37,485 of record NZ_JBRCLD010000022.1, read on the forward strand.
GACCGGCGGCGCACCAGCGTCACCTACCATGGCACCTGGGCGCGGACGACGCCCTGGCTTCCCTGGATGCTGATGGGCCCCACGCCCGGCCACTGCCAGTATCATACCTTCATGGGGGCAGTGGATTCGCTCGACCAGATCGACCGCAAGACGGTCGACTGGGTCGCCAAACACCAGCCCAAATATCTCGAGGCACCGGCCACCTGGGAGGAACCCTCGCTCTCCAGCCTCGAATGGTATGCCCGCCAGCAGACCCCAGCGCCGGTTCCGCCCGGCCAGCCGGTGCCGCGCGCGCCTGATCCTGAGCTTCCCGCCTGGTTCCGCGCTGCGCCCAGGGCCTGACACCGCGTCCCGGAGACCGGAACCGAGCACCCGGACGCGCAAGCGCTCCTCACGCGCCGGCCGGTAGGCCGAACGCCTGTTGGCGATGAGTCATCGTCAACGGGCCGTGGGACCAGCGAGATAGCCGAGGAAGGCGCGGATCGGTGTTGCAAATTCGCCCGCGCGGGCCGGGTCGTGCAGCGGGTGGGTTCCGGGCCAGCAGTGCCGGGCTGCGTCGGGCCGGAGTGCCAGCGTCGCCATGAAGCTCGCGGCCTGGCTGTCGGCTTCGGCGCCCAGCACCAGAAGCGGCATGCCGACCTGCGCGAGCAGCGGCGCGGGCTCCCAGCCGGCCATGACGGGTGCTGAGGAGATGAACCCGGTCTCGAGCATGGCCTTGAGCGCGGCAAAGGGGTCGCCGGCGCCATATTCGCGCAGCAGCCCCTCCACCCGCGCTACCACTTCGCCGAGCGTCGAAGGCGCGGGCGCCCGGCCGATGGCGGCGAAGGCGGCCCGGAGCTCGGGCGTTGGGAAGGGGAGGCCATCGAGCATCAGCCGCCCGACCCTGGCCGGGTGGCGGGCGCCAAGCTCGAGCGCCACGGCCGCGCCGACATGGGCGCCATAGACGGCGGCCGCTTCCACGCCGAGTTCGTCCAGCATGGCGGCAAGCGGGTCGGCCCAGTCGGCAACCGTCCACGGCTCGCCGCGCGGGTCGGAGCCGCCATAGCCGTAAAGGTCGGGCGCCAGCAGCCGCACGCCGGGAAAGGCGGGGCCGAGATGGGCGAACATCGCACCCGAAAGCGGGGTCATGTGGAGGAGCAGCAGCACCGGCCCCTCGCCGTCGCTGTCACGCAAGTGAAGCTGGCCGGGGGCGAGGTCGAGATAGCGCTTGCGCATCTCTTTCCCCTCGTCCGGCCCGTGTCCTGGCCGAACCCGCTCCGCGCCTCTCGCCGCAGGGCGGAGACCCGCCCCTCTGCTTGCAGCCGCGGCCAACCCGGCACCGCAGCTTTGCTCCGTGCTTGAGCGATTCGCCCTGTTGAACCTCGCCTTCCTCGCGGTTGCCGCCGCCATCCTGCTGTGGGCGCGCGTGCGCACCCTCCCCGGCCCGGCCTTTCCCGGCCCGCGTCCGGTCGGGCCGCTGTTCAAGGCCTGGCTCGTCGTCATCTGGCTGGTCGGCATGGCGCTCCCGCTTGCGGCGCTCGCCATCGAAGGTTTCGCGGGCGGCCATGCGGCCACCCGCGCGGTGCTCGGCTGGTATATCGCCACCTTCCTGGCCCAGGTCGCCTTCGAGATCTTCGTCTGGAGGCGCTGGCGCTCGCCGGTCTGGGTGATCGTGCCCTGCCTCTTCCTTCCCTGGCGCCTGTTCCAGGTCGCGCTCGGCCTGATGCTCCTCGACGGGCCACCCCTCACCCTCATGACGCTCTGGGCGCTGCTCCTGCTCTGGGTCATCAATGTCGGGGTGCATTATTCCAACATCCCCAACACGCTGCGCTGGGATGCCCACCCGCGTGACGCCGATTTCGCAGCCCTCAGCCACCCCAACCCGTTCCGCAAGGGTGGCTGATGGCAGCGGTCGAGCCCCGCCATGTCGCCCAATATGCAGCGGAAGGCTGCACAAGGGTCGAGGGCGCCTTCTCGACCCTATGGGTCGAACGGCTGCTCGCCGCAGTCGATCGCTGCCATGAAGCGCTGGCAAGGGGCGAGCCGCTGCCCCCGGTCGGCTCGGTCGGGCCGCGCAACCCGCCCTCGCTCCACCGGACCGGCAAGGGCGGAGTCCAGCTCCGGAACTGCATGGCCGCCGACCGCGCCTTCCTCGACTGGATGCGCGAGAGCCCGGCGGCCGAAGTCGTCGGCCGGCTGACCGGCGCTGCCCATGTCCGCTTCTGGATGGATGCGACCTTCGTGAAGGAAGGGAGCGACCCCGAGACGGCGACCCCCTGGCACAATGATGTCTGCACCTTCCCCTTCACTGGTGAGCAACAGCCGAGCCTCTGGGTCGCACTTACCGACGTCGATGAAGACAACGCCCCGCTGCTCACGCTTGCCGGCTCGAACCGGGACCCGTTTCGCTACCACTCGCCGCTGTCGCGCCAGGATGTGGCGCTTCCCGGCTATCGCCCCTGGGCTGAGCTTCTCGCCCGGGTCGAGGCCCCCGATGCCGACATCCGAGTCTGGCCGGCCCGCGCCGGGGACTGCCTCCTCATCCACCCGAGGACCATTCATGGAAGCCGCGCCCAGGCGCCGGGCCGGACGGACAGGCGCGTGGCCTTCACCACCCGCTGGCTTGGCTCCGACGTCGTCTGGGCGCCAGATGCGCTCTCGGTGACGGTCGCCGGCCTTTCCGACCATCCCGCCATGCAGGTCGGCGCACCCCCGCCGGACTCGCTCTTTCCCATCGTCTGGCGCGCGCCTGCCTGACCTTTCGGCTGCAGCTTGGCCGCTGGGGCCTTGGCGCCAATCGGCCTTGCCATTGCCTTTCGCTGGATGTGCGCCCAAGGCCTTCGAAAACTCTAGGAGCGCGGATGACGGTTCTGGTGACAGGCGCGGCCGGTTTCATCGGATTTCACGTGGCGCGCGCGCTTCTTGCCCGCGGCGAAGCGGTGATTGGCCTCGACGCTTTCACGCCTTACTACGATGTGGGCCTGAAGCGTGCGCGCGCAGCCGAACTTGCGCGCCAGGCCCGCTTCCATCTCGTCGAGGCCGACTTCGCCTTGCCCGGAGCCCTTGCCCCGCTTGCAGCTTTGGGCATCGCGCGCATCGTCCATCTCGGTGCCCAGCCCGGTGTCCGCCACTCGATCGAAAACCCGCAAGCCTATCTCCATTCCAACCTCGCCGGCCACCTGGCGCTGCTTGAATTCGCGCGCCACACGCCAGGCCTCGTCCACATGGTCTATGCCTCCTCCTCGTCGGTCTATGGCGCCAACCAGCGCCTCCCCTTTGCCGTCGAGGACCGCACGGACCATCCCGTCTCGCTCTATGCGGCAACCAAGCGCGCCGACGAGCTGATGAGCGAGACCTATGCCCATCTCTACCGCATTCCCCTCACAGGCTTGCGTTTCTTCACCGTCTACGGGCCCTGGGGCCGGCCTGATATGGCCGTGTGGAGCTTCACTGAGGCCCTCTATGCTGGGCGCCCGATCCGCCTCTTTGCGGGCGGCAACTTGCTGCGCGACTTCACCTTCATCGACGATATCGTTGCCGGAATCCTTGCCGTGCTCGACCGCCCGCCCGCCGATGACGGCGCCCTGAAGCCCGGCGGCTCGAGAAGCCCGCACGCGCTCTACAACATCGGCAACAACCGGCCCGAGCGCGTGCGGGATCTTCTTGCCCTGCTTGAGGCAGAGACGGGCCTTGCTGCTTACGTTGAGACCCTGCCGATGCAACCCGGCGACATGGAGGCAACGTTTGCAGACATAAGCGCTCTTGAACGGGCCACTGGCTTTCGCCCGGCAACACCGCTTGCGGAAGGGATTGCGTCCTGGGTTGCCTGGTATCGCGACGTCTGGCGGACCCGGCAGTCCAGCAAAGGGACAGGTTGAACCGGCGCCAGGCCCGGAGCTAGGGCCGTCCCGCAAGGAGACGGCGATGCGGGTTATCCCACATGTACTGGCGCTTGGGGCGGAAGGCCTGCCCGAGGCCCCCCTTGGCGATGTGTTTGACCCCAATTCGGGCGAAGTGCAGGCGAAAGTGCCGCTTGCGGGTGCTGCCGTCCTCGACCGCGCCGTCGAGGCTGCACGCGCAGCGCAGCCGGCCTGGGCTGCAACCAATCCCCAGCGCCGGGCGCGCGTGCTGTTCCAGTTCAAGGTGCTGGTCGAGCGCGAAATGGATTCGCTTGCCCGGCTGCTTGCGTCTGAACATGGCAAGACCATCCCCGATGCGCGCGGCGACATCCAGCGCGGCCTCGAGGTGGTCGAGTTCGCCTGCGGCATTCCGCATGCCCAGAAGGGCGAATATACGCAAGGCGCCGGGCCTGGAATCGATGTCTATTCCATGCGGGTTCCGCTCGGCATCGGGGCTGGCATCACCCCCTTCAACTTCCCTGCCATGATCCCGATGTGGATGTTTGCAATCGCCATTGCCTGCGGCAACGCCTTCATCCTGAAACCCTCGGAACGCGACCCTTCCGTTCCGGTTCGGCTTGCCGAACTGATGCGCGAAGCCGGTGCACCGCCGGGCATTCTCCAGGTCGTCCACGGCGGGCCGGAGATGGTGAATGCCATCCTCGACCATCCGGCCATCGCTGCCGTCAGCTTCGTGGGCTCATCCGATATCGCCCAGCATGTCTATGCCCGCGGCACTGCAGCAGGAAAGCGCGTGCAGGCGATGGGCGGGGCCAAGAACCATGGCATCGTCCTCCCCGATGCCGACATGGACCAGGTGGTGAACGACCTTGTCGGCGCCGCCTTCGGCTCGGCGGGTGAGCGTTGCATGGCGCTTCCCGTCGTCGTTCCCGTCGGCGAGGCCACGGCCGACGAGTTGCGGCGCCGCCTCGTCCCCCGGATCGAGGCGCTGAAGGTCGGCCGCTCCGACGATCCCGCCGCCGACTATGGCCCGGTTGTCACCGCCCAGCACCGCGAGCGGATCAGGGGCTGGATCGCACGCGGTGTCGAAGAAGGTGCCGAGCTCGTCGTCGACGGCCGCAACCTCACCCTGCAGGGCCATGAGAAGGGCTTCTTCATCGGCCCGTCGCTGTTCGACCATGTCCGCCCCGAGATGGAAAGCTACAGGCAGGAGATCTTCGGCCCGGTGCTCCAGATCGTCCGCGCCCGCGACTTCGAGGAGGCGCTCGCGCTCCCCAGCCGCCACCAATATGGCAATGGCGTTGCCCTCTATACCCGCAACGGCCATGCCGCACGCGAGTTCGCGGCTCGCGTCAATGTTGGCATGGTCGGGATCAATGTGCCGATCCCGGTGCCCGTTGCCTATCACACCTTCGGCGGCTGGAAGCGCTCGGCCTTCGGCGACCACAACCAGCACGGCCCCGAAGGCGTGCGCTTCTGGACCAAGGTCAAGACGGTCACGCAGCGCTGGCCTGATGGCAGCGCCGGCAGCGCAGGCGCTGATGTCTTTGTCATTCCGACCATGGCCTAAAGGGGGCATTTCATGAGCTATGAGACCATCCTCGTCGACCGTGAGGGGCCGATCCAGATCATCACCCTCAATCGCCCAAAGGCCCTCAATGCCCTCAACAGCCAGGTGCTGGGCGAGCTCATTCGCGCATTTGAGCGCTTCGATGCCGACCCCGAACTCCGCTGCGCCATCCTCACTGGCAATGACAAGGCCTTCGCCGCCGGTGCCGACATCAAGGAAATGGCGCCGCAGACGGTCGGCGACATGTTCGGCGGCAATTATTTCGCCGGCTATGATCGCGTGACCGCCACGCGCAAGCCCTGGATCGCAGCTGTTGCCGGCTATGCGCTCGGCGGCGGTTGCGAGCTTGCCATGATGGCCGACATCATCATCGCAGCAGATTCAGCAAAGTTCGGCCAGCCGGAGATCAAGCTCGGGGTGACGCCGGGAATGGGCGGCTCGCAGCGCATGGCGCGCGCCATCGGAAAAGCCAAGACGATGGAAATGTGTCTCACCGGCCGCATGATGGACGCCGAGGAAGCCGAGCGCTGTGGCCTTGTCGCCCGGGTGGTGCCGGCCGCCGAGCTGATG
>NZ_JBRCLD010000023.1:0-9690 GCF_053487655.1 Thermaurantiacus sp.
CTCGTCCCCATGGACGAGCGCGACGTCAAGCCCCGCTGCGCGTGCCACTGCCACATCGTCGGTGGCCGCAAGGCCAGTTTCAGCCGCCACCCGATGCGCTGCAAGAATGGGCGCGAAGTGAAAGCCCTGGGGAGTCTGCACGCGATGCAGGCGGGACCGGTCGACTTCGCCATCCACAAGCCTATCTCCCGTGCGCAGGCTGTCAACGAGCGGTAGGGCAGGGCAGGCCCCCGGCACCTCACCAAGTGCTGCAATCACGCGGTCGATGACTGCTGCTGGCACAAACGGCCGCGCGGCATCATGGATTAGAACAAGCTCGGCGCCGCCTGCGCATGCAAGCGCTTCAAGCCCGGCCAGGACCGACTGCTGCCGGGTCGCACCGCCATCGGCCATGGCTATCCGCGCCACATCGAGGCCAGCCAGCGCCTGGCTGGCCCGGTCCCTTTCCCCAGGGGCAATCACGAGCTGGACCGAAGTCACGGCCGGATGGTCCAGAAAGGCCTTGAGCGCATGCGCGAGCATTGGCCGGCCCAGGAGCGGGCGATACTGCTTGGGCACTTCGCCACCCGCGCGCTCGCCCCGGCCGGCAGCCACCACCAGCGCCGCGATCCGCTTGGGCGCCGCTCTTCCAGGCCGCGCTTCCATGGCTGCTCCCATAGTCCCGGCAAGGCTTGTCGGGAACCCCGAAACACCCTATTGCCTTGCCTGTTTTTTGGGCAGAGCAGTGACATCCACGCCATCCCCTCCGACGTCCGTGCGCCCAGGCCCGCTCATGGTCGGACCTGTGGCAATTGGCGCACCCGTCATCCTCGCTCCCATGACGGGCGTGACCGACCGGCCTTTCCGCACCCTCGTCAAACGCTTTGGTGCCGGCTTGACGGTCAGCGAGATGATCGCATCCGAAGCGATGGTGCGGGAAACCCGCCAGTCGCTTGCCAAGGCGGAATGGGATCCAAGCGAAACGCCAGTTTCCATGCAGCTTGCGGGTTGCGAGCCCGCCGTCATGGCCGAAGCTGCCCGGCTCAACGCCGATCGGGGTGCTGCCATCATCGACATCAACATGGGCTGTCCGGTGAAAAAAGTCGTCAACGGCCATGCCGGCTCCCACCTCATGCGGGATTTGAAGCTGGCAGCGCAGATCATTGCCGCAACGGTTCGGGCCGTGGACATCCCGGTCACCCTCAAGATGCGCATGGGCTGGTGCCATGACAGCCTGAACGCCCCCGAGCTTGCCCGCATCGCCGAGGATCTTGGCGTGCAGATGATCACCGTCCACGGCCGCACCCGCAACCAGATGTATGCAGGTTCTGCCGACTGGGCGTTCGTCGCCCGGGTCAAGGCCGCGGTCTCGGTTCCCGTCATCGTCAATGGTGACATCAGCTCGGCTGAAGATGCCCGTGCGGCACTCGCTGCATCGGGTGCAGATGGCGTGATGGTCGGCCGCGGCGCTTATGGCCGGCCCTGGCTCCTTGCCGACATCATGGCAGATCTTGCCGGCACGCCCTGCCGCCACGCGCCCGATCTTGCTGGCCTTCTTGAGCTCATTCTTGGCCATTATGAGGCCATGCTCGCCCACTATGGGTGCGAGGCAGGCGTCGGCATCGCCCGCAAGCATCTTGGCTGGTACACGCGCGGCCTCCCGGGCTCGGCCGAGTTCCGCAACCGCATTAACCAGATGGGGGATCCGGCTGAAGTCATCGCAGCGCTTCAGCAATTCTTCGCGCGCCTTTGCGAACACCCCCGCTGCGAAGCGCTCGCGCTGGCTGCCTGAGCATGGCGGGTGTCGCAAATCCCCCCTCGGCAATCGAGCTTTTGAACGCGCTGCCAGCGCCAACCCTCGTGCTCGACGGCGAAGGCGAAGTGCTGCTTGCCAATGCGAGTGCGGAAGCCTTTCTGAACCAGTCCCAGCCTCATCTCGTCGAGCGCGGCTGGCGGGCCCTGTTCGCTTCTGGCAGCCCGGTGGTCGCCTTGATCGACGAGGCCCGCCGCACTGGCCAGGGCGTCCAAGCCTATGATGTGCCGGTTGCGTTCGCAAGCGGGCGTGAGCTTGCCTGCGATCTCCTGGTCGGGCAGGTCCAGTTGCCCGAGCGCTGGCTCACAGTCTCCTTCCAGCCGCGCGCCGTCACTGCCCTTGTCGACCGGCAGCTCGGCCAGTCGGCAGCGGCGCGCACGGTAGTCGGAGCTGCCGCCATGCTTGCCCATGAAATCAAGAACCCGCTCTCTGGCATCCGCGGTGCTGCCCAGCTTCTCCAGGATACCGATGACCAGGGCACGCGCGAACTCGCCGATCTCATCGTTTCTGAAGTCGACCGCGTCCGCGCCCTTATCGACCGCATGGAAGGCTTCACTGACGAGCGGCCGCGCCGCCTGGTCCCAGAGAATATCCATGCCATCCTCTCCCATGTCCGCCGGCTGGCGGAGACTGGTTTCGGCCGCGACCATGTCTTCGCTGAGACCTATGATCCGTCGCTCCCGCCCGTCCTTGGCGATCGCGATGCGCTCATCCAGGCGATGCTCAACCTCGTCAAGAACGCTGTCGAGGCCTCGCCCCCGGGCGGCACCATCACCCTGAAGACAGCCTACCGGACGGGAATTCGCGTCCGGCCAGCGGGTGCCTCGGCACGAGTCTCGCTCCCGCTCGAAATCGCTGTTATCGACGAAGGGGAGGGACCCCCAGCCCATGTTGCCGAGCATCTGTTCGAACCCTTTGTCACCAGCAAGCGCGGCGGCTCCGGGCTTGGCCTGGCGCTGGTTGCCAAGGTGGTGAGCGATCACGGCGGCGTCGTCGAGTTTGATCGCCGCCACGGGCGCACCTACTTTCGAGTCCGCCTTCCCGTCGTCAGCACGCCAAACGCTGCACCAACCGCTGCGCCGGTTGCCGAACCGGCCGGGGCTTGATCATGGCCACAGCGGCTGCACCCACGGGAACCGTCATCGTCGTCGATGATGATGCCGGGATCCGCACGGTCGTCCGCCAGGCCCTGGTCCGCGCTGGCCTGAGCGTCCGCACGGCAGATTCCGCCGCCGGGCTCTGGAAGCTGGTCGACGAAGGCGTCGGCGATGTGATGGTCACCGACGTCCTCCTCCCCGACGCCGACGGTCTTGATCTCCTGCCGCTGGTCGCTGAGCGCAGGCCAGATCTGCCCGTCATCGTCATGAGCGCACAGAACACGCTCTCAACAGCCGTCAAGGCCACCGAGAAGGGCGCGTTCGACTATCTGCCCAAGCCCTTCGACTTGAACGAGCTCGCGCGCGCGGTCCGCAGCGCGCTCGAGGGCCGCAGGCGAAGTGCGCCGCACCCCCCCCGGCCACCGGTCACGGCGGAGCAGCTTCCCATGATCGGCCGCTCCCCGGCCATGCAGGAGGTCTATCGCACCATCGCCCGAGTCGTGCCTACCGACTTGACGGTCATGGTGCTCGGCGAATCCGGCACGGGGAAGGAACTGGTCGCCCGGGCGCTCCACGATCTCGGGCCGCGGCGCTCGGGCCCGTTCGTTGCCATCAATATGGCGGCAATCCCGCGGGAGCTTATCGAAACCGAGCTCTTCGGCCACGAGCGCGGCGCCTTCACTGGTGCCCAGAGCCGCGCCATCGGCCGCTTCGAGCAGGCCCAGGGGGGCACCCTGTTCCTAGACGAGATCGGCGACATGCCCGCCGATGCCCAGACCCGCCTGCTCCGCGTGCTCCAGTCGGGCGAGTTCACGACTGTTGGCGGCACGCGCACCCTTCGTGCAGACGTGCGGATTGTCGCTGCCACCCACAAGGATCTGCGCCGGCTCATCGAGGCCGGCCTGTTCCGCGAGGACCTCTACTACCGCCTCAACGTCGTGCCTGTGCGCCTGCCCCCCTTGCGCGCCCGCACGGAAGACATCCCCGAACTCGCCCACCATTTCCTCGCGGCCGCCGCCCGCGAGGGGCTGCCAGCGCGCAGCCTGGACCCTTCTGCACTCGTCTGGCTGCAGTCGCGCCCCTGGCCAGGCAATGTCCGCGAGCTTGAGAATGCGATGCGGCGGATCGCAGCCCTTGCCCGGGATGATGTGATCACGGCTGCCAGTTGCGCCCTCCACCTCGACCCGGTGCTCGACCGCAGCAGCGATGCCGATTCGCCATCGCTCCCTCCAGCTGGCGACCGCATCGGCAGCCAGCGGCTCGAGGATGTCATCGCCCAGTGGCTCGAGACCCATATCAGCAATTCCTCCGAGCTGCCAAAAGAAGGCCTTTATGATCGCCTTCTCGCCGAGTTCGAGCGCCCGCTCCTTGAAACCGCGCTCGCACTGACCGGCGGCAACCAGCTGCGTGCTGCGCGGTTGCTCGGGATCAACCGCAACACGCTCAGAAAACTGCTCCACGTCCGCGGCGTCGAGCCCCGGCCAGGACGGAGCTGACCGCAGCGCTGCCGCTTGTCGCCAGCGTGCAACGGTTTCTTGCACACTATGTGTTCCAACGGCCACGCAGCTTTGCTAGGGTGTCAGCGTGGATGCCTCCTCTTCCCATGCCACTTCGGCCGCAGTGCCGGCTGCACTGGACGCGAGCGAGCGCAACCGACCTCGCGCCTGGCTGAACGCGTTTCGCCTGTTCGACAATCCGCGCCGGGTTGCTGCAATCGAACTTGGCCTTGCCGTGCTGGTGCTGGCGATCGGGCTTGGCTCCTACATCCTGTTGACGCGCGGTCAGGTTCCCGCGACCGGCCTACCGCCCCCGGTCGTCACTGGCCTCCTCGTCATCAATCTGGTGCCGCTTATCGCCCTTCTGGTCTTGATGGCGCGCCGGTTCGCGCTCCTGCTTGCCAACCGCCGGGCCGGCATTGCTGGCGCGCAGCTCCACGTCCGCCTGGTCTCGCTGTTCGCAGCGCTCGCAGCGGTGCCCACCGTGCTCGTCGTCGTCTTCGCCTCGCTGCTGTTCCAGTTCGGGGTCCAGTTCTGGTTTTCCGAGCGTGCCCGCACGGTGCTCGAAAATGCCGACCAAGTCGCCCGGGCCTATGTCGAGGAAAACAAGGCGCGCATTCTGGATGATATCGTCGCCATGGCAGGCGACCTTGGTGGCTATGCAAGCGAGTTCGGCCTACCCTCGGCCCGCTTTTCGGAAGGACTTGCCTTTCAAGTGGCAGCACGCAACTTGTCAGAAGCCGTCGTGTTTGAACTGGCGGACGGAAGCCCCCGCATCCTTGCTGCAACCACTTTTGCTGGCCGGCCGGCCCTTGAGCGGATCCGCGGCCTCGACATCGCCGCAATCCAGTCGGGGCGCACGGAAGTCATCGGCACGGCCGGCGATCGTGTCGAGGCTGTCGTGCGGATCCCGAGCCAGTCATCGCGCTTCGTCTATGTCAGCCGCAAGGTGGAAGCGCGTGTTCTGGAGCAGGTGGCCCGCACGCAGTCAGCACTTTCAGACTATCATGCACTGACCGAGCGCAGCCGCATCCTCCAGTGGCGGTTCAACCTCATCCTCCTGTTTGTCTCGCTGCTCATCGTTGCGATTGCGATCTGGCTTGCGCTGTGGCTGGCAACGCGCATGGTCGCGCCGCTGTCGCGCATGGCGGAAGCCGCCGAACGGATCGGTGAGGGCGATTTCGACGCGCGCGTGGCACCTGAAGGCGGTGGCGAGGAAATCCAGATGCTGGCCCGCGCCTTCAACCGCATGACTGGGCAGATCAAGGTCCAGCAGACGGCGCTCAGGGCCGCAACCGAAGATGCCGAAGCCCGCCGCCGCATCCTCGAGGCCATCCTCTCCGGTGTGTCGGCAGGCGTGCTTGCGATCGACCCCGACGGCCGGATCCGGCTTGCCAACCGGTCGGCGATGCACCTTCTTGACCGCGCGGATCTGGTCGGCCGCCCGCTCGCAGAGGCCGTCCCCGATTTCGAAGCCCTGGTCGAGCAGGCTCGTAGCGACGGCACTGTCGACACGGAGGTGACCCTTGGCATTGGCGGCCAGACGCGCACCTTTGCCGTGCGGCTCACGGCCGACCCCGGCGAAGGCAAGGGCTATGTCTTGACCTTCGATGACATCACCCAGCAGGTTGCAGACCAGCGCCGCGCTGCCTGGTCTGACGTTGCCCGCCGCATTGCCCATGAGATCAAGAATCCGCTGACCCCGATCGTGCTCTCCGCCGAACGGCTGCAGCGCCGGTTTGCCGCCCAGGTAACCGACGGCCGCCAGACCTTCGATGACCTGACTGCCACCATCATCCGCCAGGTCGAGGATCTCCGGCGGATGGTCGATGAATTTTCATCCTTCGCCCGGATGCCGGGCCCCACCTTCCGGGTCGAAGACCTGGCGGAGATCGCCCGCCAGGCCATTTTCCTTGCCGAAGTGGCAGCCCCCCATATCCGCTTCCGGCTTGACGTCGCACCCGGCGCCGAGATGATGGTCTGCGACCGCCGCCAGCTTGGCCAAGCCTTCACCAATCTGCTCAAGAACGCAATCGAAGCCATTGGCGCCAGCAGCAGTCCTGCCAGCTCTGATCCTGATGAAATCCGGGTGAGCGTCGAATCCTGTGACGGCCGCACGATTGTTTCCATCGCTGATACGGGCTGTGGTGTGCCGGAGTCGCTTCGGGACCGGCTGTTCGAGCCTTATGTGACGACCCGCCGCCGCGGCACCGGGCTTGGCCTCGCCATTGTCAAGCGGATTGTCGAGGACCATCATGGCCATCTCGAGCTGCTGCCGGGCAAAGGCGGTTCTCCCGGCCGGCCTGGTGCCGTTGCGCGGATGGAATTCGATCTTGCCGCGCTTGCTGCCGAGGCGCGACCAGGTGCCACGGCGGATGCCAGTGCAACGCCGGTCCGCAATCGCGCAGGGAGGGTTGCCCGCTGATGTCGCTTGATGTGCTGGTGGTGGATGACGAGGCCGACATCCGCAGCCTCATTGCTGGCGTGCTTGAAGATGAAGGCTATCGTCCGCGGCTTGCTGCCAACAGTGACGAGGCCATGGCAGCCCTCATCGAGCGGCGGCCTTCGCTCATCGTCCTCGACATTTGGCTCCAGGGTTCGCGCCGGGATGGGCTTGAGATCCTGGAAGACGTAAAGCAGCTTGACCCCTCGCTTCCGGTTCTCATCATCTCCGGCCATGGCAATCTTGATACTGCCGTTGCCGCCATCAAGCGTGGCGCCTGGGACTTTCTTGAAAAACCGTTCCAGGCTGACACCCTGCTCCAGGCCGTGGCGCGAGCGACGGAGACCGAGCGGCTGCGCCGCGAGCTTGCCGAACTGCGGCAGATCGCAGCGCTTGACACTGAACTGACGGGCGTCAGTCAGGCCATCAACGCCGTGCGGGCAACGATCCGCCGGGTCGCTGCCACAGGCAGTCGTGTCCTCATCAGTGGTCCGGCTGGCAGTGGCAAGGAAACGGCAGCCCGCCTTCTCCATCACTGGTCGCCACGAAGCCAGCGCCCGTTCGTGGTGGTGGCGGCGGCCAGCATGGCCCCAGAGCGGATGGAAGAGGAGCTGTTCGGCCGGGAAGAGGGCGGGGCGCTGGTGCGCACCGGCCTTCTTGAAATGGCCGATGGCGGCACCCTCTTCATCGATGAGGTCGCCGACATGCCGGCAACCACCCAGGCCAAGATCCTGCGCGTCCTCACTGACCAGAGCTTCCAGCGCGTCGGCGGGGCGCGGCCGATCCGTGTTGATGTCCGCGTGGTCTCGGCGACAGCGCGCGATCTTGCCCGCGAGATTGCCGAGGGCCGGTTCCGCGAGGACCTCTTCTATCGGCTGAACGTGGTCCCCGTGCGGCTGCCACCGCTGGCCGAGCGGCGCGAGGATGTGCCGCCACTTGCGGAATATTTCCTCGCCCGCCTGGCTGCCGAACGGCGGATCCGGCAGCCCACGCTTGCAGAAGATGCGATTGCGGCCCTCCAGGCCTACAGCTGGCCCGGCAATGTCCGCCAGCTCCGCAACGTCATCGAGCGCACCCTCATCCTGGCGCCAGTGCAGGCAGCCGACCGAATCGATCTTTCCATGCTTCCGCCCGAGATTACAGCCGAGCCGGCCCGTCTGGTCCCCGGCGAGGCAGCGCGGTCCATCATGTCCACACCCTTACGCGAGGCCCGCGAGGCCTTCGAGCGCGAATATCTCAAGGTCCAGATCCGTCGCTTCTCTGGCAATATCTCCCGCACAGCCGCCTTCATCGGGATGGAGCGCTCGGCGCTGCACCGCAAGCTCAAGGCCCTTGGCCTCACCGACTCTGCGGATACAACAGAGAGCGATCGGGCCGAGCCCTGAGGGGTCCCCGGTTGTCTCCTTTTGGGCTGCGCCCTAAGTTGGCAACGCACAGGCGCTATTCCTGTGCCAACAATGAAGGACCACGCGCATGGCGGACCGCGCCAACAATCTCCAGGATGTCTTCCTGAATGCCATTCGCAAGCAGAAGGTGCCAGTGACGATGTTTCTCATCAATGGCGTCAAGCTGCAGGGCGTGGTCACCTGGTTCGACAATTTCTCGGTTCTGCTCCGCCGTGACGGCCATTCGCAACTCGTCTACAAGCACGCGATCTCGACTGTCATGCCTGCCGTCCCGATCCAACTGTTCGAGCCGGAGAAGTCCGACGACGACGAGGATTGACCAGTCGCGAGCACGCGTGCCCGTCGAGGGCCGCCACCGCACGCTGCGCGGCTTTGATTCTGACCGCGGCACCAGCTTCGGTGCGCCTGCGATCATCGTCCACCCGGCTAGCGGCCGTCTCTCTGCTGGCCCGGCCCGGCCAGGCGCAAGGCGCGCGCCTGCAGCCCGGCTTGAGGAAATCGTGGGCCTTGCCGCTGCCATCCGTCTTGATATCCGGGAAGCCCTCGTCCTTCCCATGCGCGCGCAAAGCCCCAGCCTTCTCCTCGGCAGGGGCCAGGTCGAGCGGATCGCCGGCCTCGTTGCTGCCCATGGTGCGGAAGTGGTCGTCATCGATTCCCGAATCACGCCAATCCAGCAGAAGAATCTCGAAACGGCGCTGGCTGCCAAGGTGATCGACCGCACCAGCCTCATCCTCGAGATCTTCGGTGCGCGGGCCGCAACCGCCGAAGGCCGGCTCCAGGTCGAACTCGCCCACCTTGAATATCAGGCCGGCCGGCTGGTCCGCAGCTGGACCCACCTCGAGCGGCAGCGCGGCGGTTTCGGCTTCCTCGGCGGTCCCGGCGAAACCCAGATCGAGGCCGACCGGCGCCAGCTGCGCGACCGCATCGCACGCATCCGCCGCGAGCTCGAAGAGGTGCGCCGCACCCGCGGCCTCCACCGCGCGCGTCGCCGCAAGGCGCCAGTACCGGTCATTGCGCTCGTCGGTTACACCAACGCGGGCAAGTCGACGCTCTTCAACCGGCTGACGGGCGCCCGTGTTCTTGCTGCCGATCTGCTGTTTGCAACGCTTGATCCCACCATGCGGCGGCTTGAGCTCCCCGGTGCTGGCACTGCCATTCTCTCAGATACAGTCGGCTTTGTTTCTGACTTGCCCACCGAGCTCGTCGCTGCCTTCCGCGCGACTCTTGAGGAAGTGACGCAAGCCGACCTCATCGTCCATGTCCGCGACATCGCCCATCCCGACAGCGAAGCCCAGGCCGCGGATGTCCACGCCATCCTTTCCTCCCTCGGCCTCGATGATGGCCGTGTTCCGGTGCTCGAAGTCCTCAACAAGGCGGACCTGCTCGAGCATGCGGAGCGCGCCGCCCTCGCCGGCCGGCCTGGCCAGCTGCTGATCTCGGCCCAGGGTGGGGAGGG
>NZ_JBRCLD010000024.1:0-32757 GCF_053487655.1 Thermaurantiacus sp.
CGGGTGAAGGGGCTGTCCGCGCTGACGACTTCGAGCCTCGCGTCGCGGCAGAGGAAGTCGAGCCCGGCGTTGCGCATGAGGGCGCCCGGCAGAAGCCCGGCCTCGGTCAGCACCTGGAAGCCGTTGCAGATTCCGAGCACCAGACCCCCCTTGTGGGCATGGCTGGCAACCGCGCGCATCACCGGCGCCCGCGCAGCAATGGCGCCGGAGCGGAGATAGTCGCCATGGGAGAAGCCGCCGGGAAGCGCGACGAGATCGAGGCCGGTGGGCAGGTCGGCATCTGCATGCCACAGCGCGACCGGCTTGACGCCTGTCACCAGTTCAAGCGCGACCATGAGGTCGCGGTCGCAATTGGAGCCGGGGAAGACGACAACTCCCGCCTTCATGCCATCTCCACCCGGAAATTCTCGATGACCGTATTGGCGAGCAGCTTTCGGCCCATCTCTTCGACCGTTTCCACGGGCGTGCCCTCGGCGAGCTCGAGCTCGATGACCTTTCCCACCCGGACATCGGTGACGCCGGAAAAACCGAGCCCTTCGAGCGCATGGAGGATGGCACGGCCCTGCGGGTCGAGCACGCCAGGCTTCAGGGAAACAGTGACACGAGCCTTCATGATCTCCGCTTAGGGCAGCAGGGTGCGGCTGGCTAGCGGGTGAAGGCTTCGAGTGCTGCGGCGACGATCTCGAAGGCGCGGGTGCCCGGCGCGATCACCTCGAAGTGGCCGGCGTTGGGTACGACGAAGATTTCTGCCTGGTCGCCGGCACGCCGGGCCCGCTGGGCATAGGCCAGGCCAAGCGCCGGATAGGCGATGTCGTCATAGATCCCATGGACCAGCGTCATCCGCACACCTGTGGGCAGAAGATCAACTGGTGAAGTCTCAGCAAACGGCTCTTTCGCTGCCGGGTTGGCAAGCGATTCGGCGGGGTCGATTCCACACACGTCGCGGATGCGGGCGGCTTGCCCTTGGAGGTCGAGGAGGCCGCCGGCCGAGACGACCCCCCGGGGCCGGAGGGGGGCAGAGGCTGCGAGCACGCTGTCTTTGGCAAGGCGGTGGCGCCCGGCGGCCCACATGGCAAGGTGGGCACCTGCCGAATGGCCGTAGAAGGCGATGCGGCCTCGATCGATGCCGCGCTCGGCCGCCTGGGTGGCAAGAAGATCGATGGCAGCAGCAACATCCGCGAACGTGCCGGGGAATCCGCCGCCTTCCTCGTCGATTCGGCGGTAGCCAACTGACCAGACGGCGAAGCCCTTCTGGGCCAGCGCCCCGGCGGCCGGGCGGACCAGTTCGCGCCCCGCGACCTTGGCGCGCCAGCAGCCGCCATGGACGATCACGACAGCCGGCATCAGCCCATCGGGCCGGGTGCGGGGCAGGAACAGCTCAACCACCTGTGAGTCCGCTTCACCATAGCGGATGATCTCGGCCGGCTTCGGCTGGGGAAGCGCGGCAAGGCTGCGCACCGTCATCGGCTGTGGCAGTGCCGCAGGCGGCAGCTGCGCGCATGTTGGCCCCGCGAGCAGGAATGCCAGCAAGGCGCTGGCCAACCGGCGCGCCATCCTCAGCGCTGCTCGCGGGCCTTCCGCGCTTCGCCGAGGTCGAGCACGGCAGTCTCCTGGCCTTCGGGCAGCAGGCCGAGGCGCCGGGCCACTTCCTGATAGGCTTCGACCTCGCCGCCGAGATCGCGGCGGAAACGATCCTTGTCCATCTTCTCGTTGGTCTTCATGTCCCACAGCCGACAGCCATCGGGGCTGATCTCATCAGCGAGGATGACGCGGGAATAGTCATCCTCCCACAGCCGCCCGAACTCGAGCTTGAAGTCCACCAAGCGGATTCCGATCCCGGCGAACAGGCCAGCCAAGAAATCGTTGATGCGGATGGCCATGTCCTGCATGTCGGCGAGCTCGTCCTGCCCTGCCCAGCCAAAGCAGGCGATATGTTCCTCGGTCACCATCGGGTCGCCGAGCGCATCGTCATTCAGATAATATTCGAGGATGGTGCGCGGCAGCGGCGTGCCCTCCTCGATCCCCAGCCGCTTGGCGAGCGAGCCGGCAGCAACGTTGCGGACCACCACTTCAAGCGGGATGATCTCGACTTGGCGCACCAGCTGCTCGCGCATGTTGAGGCGCCGGATGAAATGGTGCGGCACGCCGATGGTGCCAAGAAGCGTGAAGAGATGCTCGGAAATCCGGTTATTGAGCACACCCTTGCCGGAGATGGTGCCCTTCTTCTGGGCGTTGAAGGCGGTCGCATCGTCCTTGAAATACTGGATGATCGTGCCCGGCTCTGGACCCTCATAGAGGATCTTGGCCTTGCCTTCATAAATCTGGCGTCGGCGCGACATGGCATGGTTCCCGTGCATGGAGGAATGCTCTGGCATAGCCCGTTCCCCGCTTCGGCACAACGACAGGGCGCAGGCGGCTGCCGCTCAGCGGGCGACGTTGTAGGCGAGGCTGGCGTCGTCAAGCTGGAAGCCGAGCAGCACTTCGAAGCTGGTTGCGCGAATGGCGGCGCGCACCACCGGATCCGACATCGGGTCGACGAGCGCATCCGGGTCGGTCGGCTTGCGCTCACGGCTGAGCCGAGCGACGACTTCCGGCGGCGGGGTGACAACAGCGCGGGCAAGCTCGCTGCGCGCAGCACCAGTGCCGCGGCCCCGAAGCGCGCCTTGCGGGAAGCTGACCCGGACTGCGGTTGCCTGCTTGGCAACCAGCACATTGCCGCCCTGTACCAAGCTTACAAACAGTGGCAGGACGACATCGCGCGCAGGAAGCGCAGGATCGGCGGAGGCACGCCGCACGGCCGTTACTTCGAAGCGGATGTCGGTTGCGACTCGGGCATCTGTGGGTGTGCAGACACTTTCGATGTTTACGATTTGGGCAACGAAATCGATTGCGTCAGCGTTCCGGCTCTCCGGGGGGTCAAACCGCGTCAGCTGCCCGACATGATAGGGGATCGCAACCGCCGGGCAGGGCGAGCGTGTGACCCTGAGCGGGTTCTTCTGGCACGCGGCCAGTACCAGCAGCAGGAGGAGGGCAACCCGCAATTTTTGTCTCCCAATCATGCGCTATCGCAAAGCCCGCGCGAAACCGGACCATCCGCATCTTTGTTTTCGCAGCTGGAAGGTCTATGGCAGTCCCATGGCCAGTCTCAAAGTCCTTGTCGCTGCCCCGCGCGGGTTCTGCGCTGGTGTCGACCGCGCAATCCACATCGTCGAGCTTGCGCTCGAACGCTATGGCGTCCCCGTCTATGTCCGTCACGAGATCGTGCACAACAAGCATGTGGTCGACAGCCTCAGGGCCAAGGGCGCCATCTTCGTCAAGGAGCTCGACGAAGTGCCGGATGGCGCGACCGTCATCTTCTCTGCCCATGGCGTGCCAAAGACCATACCAGCGCGTGCAACCGAGCGCGGCCTTGGCTGGCTCGATGCCACATGCCCGCTTGTCTCCAAGGTGCACCGGCAGGCGGAGCGGATGGTGCAAGCTGGGCGCCATATCCTGTTTGTCGGCCACGCCGGCCACCCCGAAGTCATCGGCACCTTCGGCCAGGTGCCAGACGGCGTCATGACACTGGTCGAAACGGTCGAGGACGCGGAGACCGTGTCACCGCCTGATCCGTCCAATCTCGGGTTCCTCACGCAGACGACCCTTTCGGTCGACGATACGGCCGAAATTGTCTCCGTCCTGCGCCGCCGCTTTCCCGATATCGTTGGTCCGCGCGGAGAGGACATCTGTTATGCCACCTCAAACCGCCAGGCCGCCGTCAAGGCGATTGCCGCCGATTGTGACCTCATGCTGGTGATCGGCGCGGAGTATAGCTCCAATTCGCAGCGGCTGCGCGAGGTTGCCGAACGCGAAGGCGCGCGCGCCCATCTCATCCAGACCGCCGCTGCCATCGACTGGGAATGGTTCCAGGGGGTGCAAACGGTTGGACTGACGGCTGGCGCCTCGGCGCCGGAGATCCTGGTGCAGGAGGTGCTCGATGCCATGCGCCAGCGCTTCGAGCTCACGATCCAGGAAGTCACCACAGCTGTCGAGGAAGTGACCTTCAAACTCCCGCGCGAACTCGCCGCCTGAGGCGGGAGCCCGGCCGGGCAGCGGGCGATGGCAGTCTATACCGAAGTTCCAGCAGAAGAGCTCGCCCGCTTTGTCGCCCGCTATGGCGTTGGCACTCTTGTCATGGCCAAAGGCATTGCCGAAGGCGTCTCCAACTCCAACTATCTCCTCGAGACGACAGGCGGGCGGTTCATCCTGACCCTCTATGAGCGGCGCATCGAGGCAAGCGAGCTGCCCTGGTTCTTGGGGCTGATGACGCATCTTGCTGATGCCGGCCTGCCAGTGCCGCGCCCAATGCCCGACCAGGATGGCAGGGTGCTGCAGCGGCTCTGCGGGCGGGACGCTGCGCTCATCACCTGGCTGCCCGGGGTCTCGGTGACCGAGCCGACACTCGCCCAGTGCCGGGCTGCGGGAGAGGCGCTGGCGCAGCTTCATCTGGCCGGTGCCGGCTATCCGCCGACACGCCCCAACCAGCTTGGCCTTCCCTTTGCTCGGGATGCTGCGGCAGCTCTTGGGTATCGGCTCGATGTGCTCGAGCCGGGCCTTTTCGCCTTGGTCCAATCGGCGCTCGCCCGGCTCGACGGCGGCTGGCCCGAGGCGCTGCCGCGCGGCATCATCCATGCCGACCTTTTTCCCGACAATGTGCTGTTCCTCGGCGACTGCATTTCGGGCCTCATCGATTTCTATTTCGCAGCCGAAGATTGGTTCGCCTATGATCTTGCCGTTTTGCGGGTTGCCTGGAGCTTCACAGCCGACGGTGCCCGTTTCCTCGGAGACCGCGACGCCGCGCTCCGGATCGGCTACGAGTCGGTCCGGCTGCTTGCGGAAGCGGAGGTGGCGGCACTCCCCCTGCTAAGCGAGCTGGCCTGCCTGCGCTTTCTCTTGACGCGCGCGCTTGACCATTTCGAGGAGTCCGCTGGCGCGCTCGTCCAGCGCAAGGACCCCTTGGCCTTTGCCCGCCGCTTGCGGCATATCCGCTGCCATGGCTGAGTTGGCCCTGCCGCGGGTGGACATCGCGACCGACGGGGCCTGCCGGGGCAACCCTGGGCCGGGAGGATGGGCGGCGATCCTCGTTGCCGGAAGCCGCGAGAAGATTCTTACCGGGCACGCGCCGTCGACCACCAACAACCGCATGGAACTGACGGCTGCGCTCGAAGCGCTGCGTGCGCTGACCAAGCCGGCAGACGTCAGGCTGGAGACTGATAGCCGCTATCTGGTCGAAGGCATGACCCGCTGGCTTCCCGCCTGGCAGCGCAACGGCTGGCGGACTGCGGACCGCAAGCCCGTTGCCAACATCGACTTGTGGCAGGCGCTCGCCGAGGCGGCGGCACCGCACCGCATTCGCTGGGAGTGGGTGCGCGGCCATGCCGGCCATCCCTTGAACGAGCGCGCCGACGCCCTTGCCAATGCCGCGATCGACTGCCTGCTGTCCGGGGAGGCGGCCTGATGGCCTCCGGCCTGTTCGCGCTCCTCGACGATGTCGCAACCCTTGCCAAGTTGGCAGCCGCCTCCCTCGACGATGTCGCAGCCGCCTCAGCACGGGCCACAACCAAGGCGGCCGGTGTCGTCATTGACGATGCCGCTGTCACGCCGCGCTATGTGACGGGTTTCTCGCCCGATCGTGAACTGCCCCTCATCTGGCGCATCGCCAAGGGCTCGCTCCGGAACAAGCTCTTGCTCCTGATGCCAGGCTTTCTCCTGCTGGCGGCCATCCTGCCGCAGGCGCTCACTCCGCTCCTCATGTTGGGCGGCGCCTTCCTGTGCTACGAGGCCGCCGAGAAGCTGCTGGAGAAGCTGGGCTTCGGCCACCATGGAACAGATTGCGGACGGCCGACGGCGATCGACCGGGCAGCGCAGGAGAAGGCGATGGTGGCCGGGGCAGTCAGAACCGATCTCATCCTGTCGGCTGAAATCCTGGCCATTGCCCTTGGCCAGCTCGACCAAGTGTCGTTTGCAACCAAGGCAACGAGCCTTGCCGTCGTAAGCCTTGTCGTGACCGCCGGTGTCTATGGTTTTGTGGCGCTCCTCGTGAAGATGGATGATGCGGGGCTGCGGCTGGCTGCGACCGGCCATCCAACCGGGCGGAGCCTTGGCCGGCTGCTGGTCCGGGGGATGCCGGCGGTGCTGGCATTCCTTTCCGTGCTCGGCATTGCCGCGATGGCATGGGTTGGCGGCGGTATTGTCGTCCACGGGCTCGAAGGCGCCGGCCCGCTCGCCGTCCTTCCCCATCTCCAACATCATCTTGCACATAAAGCAGAAACGCTCGCACCTTTGGCACCTGCCGTGTTCTCCTGGCTTGCCAGTGCAGCGCTTGCCGGGCTTGTCGGTCTCGCGCTCGGCGGCTTCATCCTGCTCATCCTTGGCGCTGCCACGCGGCTCCGCAGCGGCCTGGCGCCATCCTGAACAGTTGCGTGCGGCTTGCGCCCTTGCGCTGGCAGCTGGCGCAATGCAGGAGGAGAGGGGATGGGAGAGAAGGAGATGCAAGCGCGCGAAATCCGCCTTGTCAGGCACCCCGTCGGACTTCCCTCGGAGGCCGATTTCGAGCTTGCGACCGTGACACTTGGCGCCCCTGGACCTGGCGAAGTCCTGGTTCGCAACCGCTTCCTGTCGGTCGATCCCTATATGCGCGGCCGGATGGTGGACCGGGCGAGCTATGTGCCGCCGTTCGCGCTCGGCAAGGCGCTCGAGGGCGGAGCGGTCGGCGAGGTGGTGGAAAGCGGTGATCCCGGCTTTGCGCCTGGGGACATGGTGCTCTCGATGTGGGGCTGGCGTGAGGCCTTCATCATGCCGGCTCAAACGCTCACTCGCCTCACCATTCCCGAAGGCATTCCGCCTCAAGCCTTCCTTGGTGTGCTGGGGATGCCAGGGCTGACTGCCTGGGCCGGCCTTCTTGAGATCGGCCAGCCCAAGGCGGGCGAGACCCTGTTCGTCTCCGGCGGGGCGGGTGCCGTCGGCTCGGTCGTTGCCCAGATCGGGAAGATCAAGGGCTGCCATGTCGTGGCCACCGCCGGGAGCGACGCCAAGTGCCAGTGGCTGCGCGCGGCCGGCGTGGATGCAGCCATCAACTACCGGACGTGCGGCAACCTGCGCGATGCAGTGCGTGGCGCCGCCCCGCGCGGGATCGACATCTATTTCGACAATGTGGGGGGCGAGCAGCTCGAAGTCGCAATCGAGCTTGCGAACCCCTTCGCACGCTTGGTCGAATGCGGCATGATCGCAGCCTATAATGCAACCGAG
This sequence comes from Thermaurantiacus sp., assembly GCF_053487655.1. Taxonomy (NCBI): domain Bacteria; kingdom Pseudomonadati; phylum Pseudomonadota; class Alphaproteobacteria; order Sphingomonadales; family Sphingosinicellaceae; genus Thermaurantiacus; species Thermaurantiacus sp. Next base: position 7,288 of record NZ_JBRCLD010000024.1, read on the forward strand.
CCTCCCCCGGGCCCCCGCAATATCCTGATGCTTATCGGCAAGTCACTGAAGATGCAGGGGTTCATCGTCACCCAATTCCAGCATTTGCAGCCCCAGTTCCTGGCTGACATGACGGGCTGGATCGCTGAGGGCCGGATCCGGTTTGAGGAGACGATCGTGGACGGCCTCGCAGCCGCACCTCTGGCGTTCATCGGCCTCTTCACTGGCGCCAACACGGGCAAGATGCTCATCCGGCTCTAGCACTCGCGCTTTCGGCGCTCCTGAGGAGGCCTGTCCTTGACGCCGTCGGGGGACTGACGCATGGGCGTGCCAATAAAGCGCCTTCCACCGGCCGCGGCGATCGTAGCTCAACTGGTCAGAGCACTGGTTTGTGGTACCAGGGGTTGCGGGTTCGAGTCCCGTCGATCGCCCCAGCAGGTTGCGGCCGCCGGGATAGCAGCAAGCGTAAGGGTTTGGGTGCAGCATGGCTGAACGTGGCTTTGGTGTCCTGCTGCCTCTCGGCCTTCTTGCTGGAGTCGCTGCTGGCCTTGCTCTCGGTGAGCCCTCCGCCGGCGCCGTGATCGGCCTTGGCTCCGGTGGCCTTGCCGCACTTGTCCTTGCCTGGCAGGCAAGGCGCTAGCTGCATCAGGGGAGCTTGCGGCCAATCCAGACCACCCGGCCAAGCACTTTCAGGGCTTCCGGATCGCAATCCGTAAAGCTTGCATAGGCCGGATTGTCCGGAAGCAGAGAGGGTCGCCCAGTCACCGGGTGGACGCTCACTCGGCGGATGCTGAAGCCACCGTCCATCTCGAAGGTGTAGAGCCCGTCGCGCAACGGCGCGCAATCGTCGAGGTCAACCAGAATTTGGTCTCCCGGGAGAAGGCTGGGGCTCATGGAGTCGCCTTCGACCAGAAGGGCCGAGAGCGCCCCCAACCGGCCCGAGCCAACCTGGCGCGCAAAGCCAGTCTCAAAGGCGAGCGCGTCGCGCCCCGATGCCGGAGCGGTACTGCGATGCGCTGTCAGATAGGGAATGAGGACATAGTCCTTGAGCGTTGCCGTTTCGCCAGCACCAGTTGGGCGAACCTCGGCAGCGGCAGAAAGAAGGACGCGACGGCTCTGGGAGTCCCGGGCCTGATCCGCCCCCTGCGGCTGCGAAGGTCCCCCAAGTTCCGCCTCATCAACACCAAAATGTGCAGCAAGCAGCCGGCGGTCCCGTTCTCCGAGATGCCGGGGAACACCGCGCTTGATGAATTGCTGGATATAGGCCGGATTGCGACCAAGCAGTCGGGATACGGCGAGATAGTCGGTTCCCCGCGCGCGGATGAGCTCATCCAGTCGACGGCGAATCTCGTCTCCCGTCACGCGCCGGGACCTCCTCTCCTGATCCGCGCCGGCAAGCGTCTAACATCATTTTTCCCCTAGACTAGTAGGAAAATGCCTATCACACTCTGCCTATCGATTCGGGATGGTGCGGAGGGCCAAGGTCGCATGGGCCATCCCGGAACGGCATGGGGTCGACATGTGGAGTGCCCGGACCATGTCGTTGCTGAGCCTCATCGAAGCCTGTCTCAAAGCCACTCGCTTGCCACCCTCCAGGTTCGGGAGGGATGCAGTTTCTGATCCGCGCATTGTCCATGATCTGCGCCGTGGCCGCCAGCCGGGGCGGCGGATGGAGACGCGGCTTCGTGCCCATGTTGCAGCGCTTCTTGAAGCGCATCGGGCCTCCAAGGGTGGGCCGGAGGGGACGGGGCTTCGCTCGCGGCGGCCGGCCGGGCGGGCGGATTCGGGGTCAGCCCAATGAGGGGGGTCACATCTGCGCCGCAGCGCGCTCTCATTGCGGCAATCCGCCAGACCATCGCTGCGGATCCCTGGTTCGAGGGGTGGGAAGAGCGGGACAATAGAACGCCGGTCCTTGCGATCCTGAGCTTTGATTGCCAGCCTTGGGCGAGCCTCACCTTTGCCGGTGCAAGGCACAGCCTTGCGCTTCGCCTGCACGGGCCGATGGATGCCGTCGAGACGGCGTCAGACCGGCTGGAAGCCCTGCTGGTCGCTGGCGATTTTCCGCTCGCAGGGCATTTTCTCGCTGACTTCGCCATCGGCGAGAAGACAGGCGAAATCCTGCCGGATGGAAGCATGACCCTCTCGATCGAGCTTGAGGCCCTGACCATCGCCGAGTGACGCTGGGCTTCGCCGGCAGGAACTGAGGCGCACTTGGAATCTGCTGGAACCCGTTGCCATGACAGGCTAGCGAGACGGCCTGTCGCTGGGGTTTCCAATGCAGGCACGTCAGGCGCTGGCGGTTCCAGGAGCGGGAAGGGGCGGGCGGTTCCTGCCGGCTGTGCTCCTGCTTTTCGTCGGCGCCTGTGGGGCAGGGGCAGGTGATCCTGCCGTGCAGGCTCCCCGCCAGGCCGAAACCACAGTCCGTCTCTTCGAAGTGGGCAGCACGGCCTCCGCGCCTGTCATCCGGGCTGCAGGGACGGTTCGCATCCGCCGGGAAACGCCCCTCGCCTTCTGGACAGCCGGCATTATTGCCCGGCTTGACCCGCGCGAAGGAGACCAGGTGCGAGCGGGAATGTTGCTTGCTGCACTCGACACCCGCACCATCGATGCCGAAGTTGCTGCCGCCCGCGCGGACCTCGCCCGGGCCCGGGCCGAGCGTGACCGCCAGCGCAAGCTGTTTGCGCAGGGATGGGTCGCAAAGGCCAGAGTCGACACTGCCGAGGCCGCAGCAGGTGCCGCAGCAGCTGCGCTCGAGCGCGCCCTTTTCGCCCAGAAGAACAGCCGGATCGTGGCGCCTGCCGACGGGATCATCCTTGCCCGCCGGGCCGAGCCCGGCCAGACCGTAGCAGCAGGTGACCCCGTGCTCGTGCTCGGGGAAGCTCGCAGCGGCCATGTGATACGGGTGCCGCTTGCGGCGGAAGATATCGCTGGCCTCAAGGTTGGAATGCCTGTTGGCGTCGATTTTCCCTCGAATGTGGCCCCCGCCATGTCTGGCCGGGTCATCGAAATCGCGGGCCGGGCCGACGAGCGGACTGGAACCTTCCAGCTTGAAGTCGCGCTCCCTCCGGATCCTGCGCTCCGGTCCGGCCTCATTGGCCAGGTTGCGATTGCCCGCCCGCAGGCTGCCAGTGCGTCTGGACCCTTTCTGGTGCCGGCGACTGCGCTTTTTGCAGCGCGCGCTGGTGAAGCCTTCGTCTGGCGGCTTGATCCTGAAAGCAGCAGCGTCAAGGCCGTGTTGGTTCGCATCGGCGACGTGGGGCCTGGCGGTGTTGTTGTCGAAAGCGGCCTTGCGGCAGGGGACCGGATCGTCCGCACTGGGGTTGACCGGCTGAGCGAAGGGGCGCGAGTCAAGGTCGCAGGTCCGGCTTGAACCGCCTCATCGCCTTTGCCGTTGAGCGCTGGCAAGTGACGCTCGTTGCCTTTGCGCTTCTGGCAGCGCTTGGGATCCAGGCTTTTCTCACCATCCCCCGTTCGGTTGATCCGCATTTCAAGGTGCCAGTGGTCTCGATTGTCGTGATCCAGCCCGGCGCGGACGCCTCGGACATGGAGCAGGCCGTCACCAAGCCAATCGAGGATGTTCTCTCCGGCCTCGACAATGTGCGCGAGATCCTGTCGCGTTCATCCGAAGGCCAGGCGGTCATCAATGCCGAGTTCGACTGGGACAGCGATCCGGACCGAAATTTTGACGAAGCCGTGCGGGAAGTGAATGCCATTCGCTCCGCACTCCCGGCGGGCATCCGCAACGTCGAGTTTCGCCGCTTCCGTACCACCGAGGCAGTCGTTGCCCAGTATGCCATCGTCTCCGAGACGGCCTCGGACCGGCGCATGGAGAAGATCGGCAAGGATGTGCGCGAGGCATTCCAGCGTGTGCCAGGAGTCCGCAATGCGAGCGTCTGGGGGCTGGCGCCACCGGAAGTGCGCGTGACAGTCGACCTCGGGCGCTTGCGGGAATTGGGCATTCCGCTGACGGCAGTCACCGACGCCCTTTCGATCGGCGGCGCGGACCTTCCCTCCGGCGCTGTGCGTTCGGGCGAGCAGCGGTTCAATGTGAAGGCCGGCGGGGCCTTCCGTTCGCTTGCCGAAGTGGCAGCTGTGCCGGTCCGTGCCGAAGGTGGCCGTGCCGTGACCATAGGGGATGTTGCGGAAGTTGCTTGGGCTGCAGGCGAGCGCAGCCATGTGACTCGCCTCAATGGGGAACGCGCCATCTGGGTCACCGCCACCCAGAAAGACAATGTGAATGTGCTCGAGGTCGAGCAAGGCCTTGCAGACGCAGCCGAGGCCTATCGCGCCCAGCTTCCGCCCGATGTCCGGCTGCTGCGCGCGTTTGACCAGAGTCAGGACGTGCGCGCCAAGCTTGGAATCCTCGCCCGGGACTTCTCAATCGCGCTGTTGCTCGTCCTCGTGACCTTGCTGCCACTGGGGCCTCGCGCCTCGTTCATCGTCATGATGTCGATCCCGTTGAGCCTTGCCGTTGGCGTCTTGGTCGTCTCGCTGCTCGGCTACACCTTGAACCAGATCGTCATCACCGGCTTCATCGTGGCACTCGGCCTCCTCGTGGACGACTCGATCGTCGTCGTTGAGAACATCGCTAGGCACTTGCGCATGGGCTACAGCCGGGCCGCAGCAGCGCTTGCCGGCACGCAGCAGATCGCGGTTGCCGTCATCGGCTCGACTGCCGTCCTCATCTTCGCTTTCCTGCCGCTGACCGCGCTCCCTGAGGGCGCCGGCAAGTTCACCCGCGGTCTTCCCGTCGCTGTCATTGCAACGGTCGCAGCCTCCCTCCTCGTTTCGCTGACCATCATCCCGTTCCTTGCCTCGCGCATCCTTGCCCGCGATTCCGACCCTGAGGGCAATGCCGTGCTGCGCGCGGTTGAGGGGGGTATCCACCGTTTCTACCGGCCCCTCCTGCATCGTGCGCTCGCATGGCCCAGGGCCACGCTTGCAGCTGCCATGACCCTTTGCCTTGCGGCCTTCGGCCTTGTGCCGCTGATAGGAACCAGCCTGTTCCCGCCAGCAGATGCACCCTATTTCCTTGTCGAAATCGAGGCAGCCGAGGGTGCGGACACGATGCAGACGCTGCGTGCGGCCGAATATGTCGACCGTCTGCTCGCTGCCGAGCCGGTCGTCACCAACCGGATGCTGAATGCTGGTCGTGGCAATCCGCAGATCTTCTACAATGTCCGCGAAGTCGAGCAGCGCTCGTCGATTGGCGTGGTGGCTGCCACGCTTGAGCGCTGGGACCCGCAGGAGGGGCCGGCTTTGGTCGCCCGCCTGCGCGAAGCATTCGAAACCTACCCCGAAGCCCGGATCTCGATCCGGCCGTTCCAGAACGGCGCGCCAATCAACGCGCCCATCGAATGGTTTGTGACCGGGCCCGATCTCTCGGAACTGAAACGGCTTTCGCTGGAGGTCGAACAGGCCATCCGTGAAACGCCAGGAACACGCGACGTGCGCAATCCCTTCGGCTTTGACCGGATCGACCTCGACCTCGGGCTTGATCCCGATCGGGCTGCACTTCTTGGCGTTTCTCCTGCTGCTGCCCGACGCGTCGCCCGGCTCGCCCTTGCCGGCGAAGTTGCCGGCCGCTTTCGCGACGAGGAGGGGGACAGCTATGATGTTGTCGTCCGCGTTCCGGGTGCAGCAAGCGGCACTGCTGGTGCACTTGTTGCGGTCGACGTGTTGGGTCAAGTCCAGGTGCCAACCCTCAATGGCAGCGCCGTTCCGCTGACAGCAGTCGCAACGCCGCGGTTGACCTCGGGGCCTCCTTCCATCAACCGCTACCAGAAGGAACGCAGTGCCTCCATTACTGCCAATGTCGAACCCGGTGTCCTGACCTCGCGAGTCAATGCTGCAGTTGCTGAGGCACTGCGCCGGATCGACCTGCCAGCCGGCTATCAGATCGTGCCAGGCGGCGAGGCGCGGGCTGCAGCCGAGGGCTTTGGTGGCCTCTATGGGCTTGCCTTGCTTGCGATTTTCGGCGTGTTCGCAGTGCTTGTCATCGAGTTCGGACGATTCCGCGAGACCCTGGTCGTGGCCGGGGTCATTCCGCTTGGCATGTTCGGCGGGCTTATTGCCCTTTATCTTACGGGCAATTCCCTCTCCTATACAGCCGTCATCGGCTTCGTTGCCTTGATCGGCATTGAGATCAAGAATTCGATCCTGCTTGTGGATTTCACCACCCAGTTGCGCGAGGAGGGGGTGGAATTGCGCGAAGCGGTGGAACGCGCTGGCGAAGTCCGCTTCCTGCCAGTGCTGCTCACCTCGGTCACGGCGATCGGAGGCCTCATGCCGCTCGCGCTTTCCGGCATTTCGCTCTATTCGCCGCTCGCCTGGGTCATCATCGGTGGCCTTGTCTCCTCCACCCTGCTCTCCCGGGTAGTCACGCCCGTCATGTATCTCTTGATCGTGCGCGGCCATCCGCCAGCCCCGGCAGGGCAGGCGCCAGCACTTGCCGAATGACCTGCCCACCCCGACGCTGGGCCACCGGTGGGTCGAGCGCGGCGACAGGAGCAGCCGCGACCAGCACCAGCGAAGAGCAGCTTGCGCATCACCTGTGTCACAAGGGGTTCCACAAGAATCCGGTGAGAAGACAACAGCGACAAACGACAGGGTCAAGAAAAGCGAGCGGAAGCAAACTCAGAGCGTTACAACAGGAATTCAGGAATGGCCCAGCCGGGCGAGCGCCGTGCGGAGGCGCTCGGCCTCGGCCATGCGGGCGGCATGGTCGGCGCGGGCCTTCTCCACCGCCTCGGGTTTGGCGCGCGCGAGAAAGCCGGGGTTGGCAAGGCGGCTCGCAAGTTGCGCTGCTTCCTGCTCGGCAGCAACTGCCGCCCGACTGAGGCGCGCCCGCTCGGCAGCAAGATCGATCACCTCGCCGAGTGGAAGAACATAGGTTTCGCCAGCAACGACAAGCTGGGCAATGCCGCCTGAGGGTGCCGCAAACGCGAGCCCAGATACGCGTGCCAGCCGCTCAAGGGCAGGCAAGTGGCGCTGGAGCCTCGCCTCAAGCGCTGCCGGGGCATGAAGCGGCAGCCGGGCCGACGGCGGCACGTTGAGCTCGGTCCGGGCTGAGCGGATGGCCGAGATCAGCGCGATCAGCCAGGTGATTTCCGCTTCCGCGTCCGACGGTTCGACCTGGAGCTCCGGCCAGGAGGCGAGGATGAGATCGTGCGGGCGGGGCCCCTGCGCGTGCCACAGCTCTTCCGTCAGGAACGGCATGAAGGGGTGGAGCACTTTCAGGATGGTGTCGAGCACGAAGCTGGCGGTCGCGCGCGTTTCGCAGGCCTCGGGGCTCCCTTCGGCAAGCAGCGGCTTCGCCAGTTCCAGATACCAGTCGCAAAAGCGGCTCCAAGTGAAGTGGTAGAGCGCATCCGCTGCCTGGTCGAAGCGGAAGGCCTCGAGGCTCTCGGTGACGTCGCGCACCATTGCGGCTGCCTCGCTCAGGATCCAGCGGTTGACGGGGTGGGCCGCCACGGGTGCTTCGTCGGTGTTTCTGCCGCTGTCCGGGTAGCCTTCAGCGTCAGCCCAGATGCCCTGGGATTGCGCGAAGCGGACCGCGTTCCAGAGCTTGGTTGCAAAATTGCGGTAGCCCTCTACCCGTTTCTCGTCGAGCTTGATGTCCCGGCCCTGGGACTCCAGCGCGGCAAGTGTGAAGCGTACGGCATCCGCCCCATAGCGATCGATGAGGGTCAAAGGGTCGATCGCGTTGCCTCTGGATTTCGACATCTTGGCGCCAGTCGCGTCGCGAACGAGGCCGTGGCAGTAGACGGTGCGGAACGGCACCTCGCCCATGAAGTGCAGGCCCTGCATCATCATGCGCGCGACCCAGAAGAAGATGATGTCGAACGCAGTTACCAGCACGTCACCAGGATAGTGGCGAGCGAGATCGGGCGTCTTCTCAGGCCAGCCGAGAGTGACAAACGGCCACAGCGCCGAGGAGAACCAGGTATCAAGAACGTCTTCGTCCTGCCGAAGCGGGACCCCGAGCCCGGCCTTCGCCTGCGCTTCGGCTGCGTCTCGCGCGACGATGCACTGCCCATCCGGCCCATACCAGGCTGGGATCCGGTGGCCCCACCAGAGCTGGCGCGAGACGCACCAGGGCTGGATTGCGTCCAGCCAGTTGAAATAGGTCTTCGCCCATGCGGCAGGGACGAACGTCGACCGGCCATCCGCGACGGCCCGGCGCGCTTCGGCTGCGAGTCTCGCTGCATCCACATACCATTGGTCGGTGAGATAGGGCTCGATGACGGCCCCCGAGCGGTCGCCGTGGGGCACCTGCACCAGCTTTTCTTCCACCCGTTCGAGAAGGCCGAGCGCTTCCATGTCGGCGATGATGCGCTTGCGGGCCACGAACCGGTCGAGCCCGCGATAGGCTTCCGGCACCTGGGCGTTGAGCGTTCCATCCGGGTTTAGGATGTTGATCCAGCCAATTTCGCGGTGGCGCTCGAAGACCGACCAGTCGTTGAAATCATGCGCTGGCGTAATCTTGACCACGCCCGAGCCGAGCGCAGGGTCGGCCCAGGTGTCGGCGATCACGGGAATGGTGCGGCCGGTCAGCGGGTGTGCAATGCTCTGGCCGACAAGGTGGCGATAGCGATCATCTTCCGGGTTTACAGCAACCGCAGTATCCCCAAGCATTGTCTCAGGGCGGGTCGTTGCGACGACCAGATGCCCCGAACCATCGGCGAGCGGATAGCGCAGGTGCCAGAAATGGCCCTTGGTCTCGCGGTTCTCAACTTCAAGGTCGGAGATCGCCGTCTGGAACTTGGGGTCCCAGTTCACCAACCGCTTGTCGCGGTAGATGAGGCCCTCTTCGTGCAAGCGCACAAACACGTCCGTCACAGCGCGGGCATACGCTTCGTCCATCGTGAAGCGCTCATGCGCCCAGTCTGGGCTCGCACCAAGGCGCCGCATCTGCTGGGTGATGGCCCCTCCGGACTTGGCCTTCCAGTCCCAGACGGTCGCCAGGAACGCCTCGCGCCCCATCCCCTCGCGCGTCAGGCCCTGGCTTGCGATGGTCCGCTCGACCACCATCTGGGTTGCAATCCCGGCATGATCGGTGCCGACGATCCAGCGGGCATCAAAGCCCTGCATCCGCTTCCAGCGGAGGAGGATATCTTGGAGCGTCTGGTTCAAGGCATGGCCGATGTGGAGCGTGCCGGTCACATTGGGGGGCGGCAGCACGATGGTAAACGGGCGCGCATCGGAGCGGGGCGGGCGGAAGGCCCCGCGCTCTTCCCAGTGGGCATACCAGCGGGCCTCGATCGGGCCGGGTTCAAAGGTCTTCTCAAGCATGCGCCGCGTGCCTTACCGACTGCCGCACGAAGGCGAAAGCGCTGCCTATTTCCCTTCGGTCAGCCGCCTGATCTCGTCTGCGGCAAGCTTCTGGACGATCTCCGGCAAGTGGGCAGCGAGCCAGGCCTCCACCTGCGGCCGAATGAGATCGGCAAGAAATTCCTCGACCGTCTTGTCAGAAGAGGGAAGATTGGCCCGAAGCGGCCTTGGCGTCGTCTGCGGCGCTGGCGTTGCCGGCGGCGGCTGCGCCTCAACCCCCTCGGGGCCTGGTGCCTGCACGCCGGCAACAGTCTGCCGGATCGATTCAAGAATCGCCTTGAGATCTGGATCGATCCCGCCCCGGGCGCCCGTCGTCATTCCAACTGCCCCGGTGCCGGCGGACCCATACGCCTGACCGAAAGCGGCGGCGGCGCAACCGCAGCCGGCTCTCGCGCGCCGTCCGGGCGGTTGCGCTGCCGATCGGTGCGCGGATCCGGGTCCTCGCGCCACTCACGCCAGCTGCGGTTGACGCGCCGGAAATTGACGGCCGGGTCATAAAGCTTGTCGGTTATGCCAAGAGCAGCAGCTTCGGCGCGGCCGATCACCTGCAACAGCCGATAGGTCGCAGCATAGAGGTTGCGCTCGGCACGGACCAAGACCACCTGGCTGTTGAGCAGCTCCTGCTCGGCGTTGAGCACTTCGATGATGTCCCGGCTGCCGACCAGGTTCTCCTGCCGCACGCCTTCGGCGGCTAGCCGGTTGGCATCGATCGAGGCCCGAGCCGAGCGGATTACGCTTTTTGCGGTCTCGATCGCGATCCAGGCATTGGTCGTCTGTTCGAGCACCGTGCGCTCGGTTGACTCGATGGTCTCGATCGCCTCGCTTTGGGTCGCCTCTGCCTGCCGCGTGCGCGCGGACAGCAACCCGGCCGTGTAGATCGGGATGGAGGCATTCATGTTGATCCCGCCGACCAGACCGTCCACGCGGAACTGCTCAAACGGCCCGCCAGCCGGGATCTGGTAGCCGAAGCTTGCATTGACAGAGGCCGTGCCCCAGCGCTCGCGACGAATAGCCCGGACTTGCTCGGCCGCCGCCTTCTCATCGTAACGGGCAGCGATCAGCACCGGTGCGCTGGCAAGCGCGAGGTCCCGCGCGGCCTCAACTGAAGGCGGCAGCGGTGGCAGCGGGGGGAGCGCAGCAAGCTCACCAGGCGGCCGGCCCACCAGCCGGATATAGGTCTGTTCAGCAGTCAGCGCATTGCCTTGCGCTGCAACCAGGCGCGCCTCTGCATCCGCCAGCCGGGCCTGGCTCTGGGCGACATCGGTGCGAGTGACATCCCCGACTTCGAACCGGTCAGACGAGGCCCGGAGCTGCTCGCGAAGCACCTTTACCTGGTTCTGGTTCAGCCGCACTTCCTCGCGCGTTGCCAGGACCTCCGCATAGGCCTCGACGGTATCGGCAATGATCCTGTTCTCGACCGAGCGGAGGATTTCGCGCGCAGCGCCAATCCGCGCGTCAGCAGCACTGAGCTGCGCTTGCACGCGGCCTCCTGCCCAGACCGGCTGGGTAACCCGGAAACCGGCCACCGTCACGCGGCCAAAGTCATTGAGCTCGTCGTCGAGGTCCTGGCTGAAGGTGACCGAGCCGCCGATGTTGGGCCGCATCTCCGCGCGGGCAATCGGCATGTTCTCATCCGCGCGCCGGACTGCCGCACGAGCGGCAGCCAGTTCCGGATTCGTCTCATAGGCTGCCCTCAGCGCATCGGCGAGCGTGTCGGCAGAAGCTGGCGCAGCGATGACGCTTGCAGCAACAAGGAGGGGCAGGGCCCTCATGCCGCAGCGCTCCTGGTCCGGCAGGCTTCGAACCGGTATTGTGGCCATCTTGTCATGTCGGTCTTTCAGAAGCGGAAGGTTCTGGGCAGGCTGAAGCCGGGAAGCAGAGGTGCTGCACATTCGCTAAGGGCATCGAAGGCAACCCGTGTCCCGTCTTTTCCTTCGCCTTGAACAGTTCCGGATGGTGGTGGAATTGCCCGACCGAGACTGACCCGGTGCACCCCATCGGCTCCGGCCAGGATGGCTGCGATCCGGCCATCTTGCTTGAGTTGCGCTGCAAGAGCGTCTGGCACAAACTCGACCGCGCCGTCGAACAGGATAAGATCATAGGGTGCCTCATCAGGCCAGCCTGCCGTGAGCGGACCTGTGACAAGAGTCACCCCCAGGTATCGGGCAAGCAAGCTTTGCGCCCGCTCGGCAAGGGTTGCATCCGCCTCAAGCGCGATGACTGCAGCCCCCATCTCGGCGAGAAGCGCTGCCGTCACACCCGTGCCAGCACCGACCAGGAGCGCGCGCTCGCCCGGTTTCACATCGGCAGCCGAGAGCAGCCGTGCCGTTGCAAGCGGGGCTGCCATCCAGCGGCCGCTCCCGATCGGCTGGACAGTCTCCGCATAGGCGAGGGCCTCTCGACCTGCAGCAACAAAACGCTCGCGCGGCACGGCAGCAAAGGCGGCCAGCAGCCGCGGGTTGATGATTCCGCACGGCATGAGCTGGCTTTCGATCATGGCAGTGCAGGCGTGTGCCAATGAATCGTGGGCGGCCGAAGCCACGGCAAGTCCTTCATTCGCGCCGCGCTTGAAATGGCGGCGGCGCCCTAGTAGCGGCCCGTCAATCCAGTGCCAAGCGGCCAGACTGGCGCCCGGGCATGAAGGGAGTGGGCGCAGATGGCGACCGAAGACGACATCGAGTGGTGGGAACATGCCGATCTTGGCGCCATGGCGTCGGAGGTCGCCGCCGACGTCGCGTTTCTCCTCGCCCAGGCAGTCGAAGGCCACGGTCACGCAGTCATCGCAGTTCCGCCGTCGGCAGCCATGTCTCCCCTTGTGGCAGCTCTGTTCCGCACAGCCGGGCCGTGGAAGCAGGTAACCGTCATTCCAACCCATGGCGAGCTGGCTGCAGAATCGGCTGTCGCTGCCCAAGCGGCCGGAGCGCGGGTTGCTGCCCTCGATGGTGCGGCAATCGGATCTGGTCCCATCGATCTCGCCTTGCTCGAAGTGGCGGAGACCGGGCGCGTAGGGGGCATTCTCCCCGGGCCGAAGCTTGCGGATGCGCTCGCTTCGCCGCACCCCGTGCAAACCACAGCCGATGGCTGCCGCTTCCTCACTGGGAGCGCACTTCTTGGCGCACGCGCACTCATTCTCTCGGTGCAGGGTGCGGCCCAGCGGGCCATGCTCGAAGACGCCATTGCCGATGGCCCCGGCTCGCGCTTTCCCGCTGGCCGCCTGCTTGCGGAGGCAGACCAGGCGATTGACATTCACTGGTGCCCCTAGGCGGCTTCAGAAGGGAACCCGGGACTCAGAAGAATCCGGGGCGTGGAGGCCCGAGCCGGAATCGAACCGGCGTATACGGATTTGCAGTCCGCTGCGTCACCACTCCGCCATCGGGCCAGCACGTGCCCTTTACGACCTAGCCGCACGTCCTGCCGTCTGCAAGGCAGATGGTGAGAGGCAGGGGGTCAGGGGTGCGCTTCGATATGGGCGGCAATCTCGTCGAAAAAGCGCTCGAGCTGGTGCAAGACATTGGCCTTGAAAGCATAGTTCACATCCGCCGAGTTCGATTCGATTATGGTCGACTCGTCCACTTTCTCCGAATAGGCATTGGCGAGGCTCTGCACATAGCCAGGCGTGAGCTCGATATGGCCACGTTCGGCGAGAAGCCGCAATTGCACGACCATCATCTGCCGCACCAGCATTTCGAGCGTCGTGATCCGCGCGACCACGACCACCGGATCGAGCTCGATCTGTTCCTCCGGCATCGGAAGCTCCTACCAGTAGCGCAGGGTTACAAGCTGCATTGCTGCAACGGCGACAAGGAAGACCCACAGGGCGCCGACAAGGAGGGCCCCGCTACGGCTGACCGGGCGCGCAGCAGCGGCATCGGCGCTGGCCCGGAACTCGGCAACAAGCGGTGCTGGGATGAGCCATAGCGCCAGGGCAAGGCCAAGCGGCAGCAAGAGGAGGTCGTCGATAAGCCCGAACACGGGGACAAAATCGGGAATGAAGTCAATGGGAGAGAAGGCATAGGCCGCCACCAGGCCACCGAGAATTTTGGCAGCCAGCGGGGTTCGCGGATCGCGGGCTGCAATCCAGAGGATCATGGCATCGCGCGCAAGGCGCGCACGCAAGGTTGCCAGCCGTCTCGGCTTCGTCATTGCGAGAGAGACTAGCTGCAACTGTGGCCAGCCGCTAGGCACCTTCGCGTGCGCACGCTGTTTGCCACCATCGATCGGTTCGCGACCCGGCAGCCATTTGTCATCGCCCGCGGCACCAAGACCGATGTCGAGGTCGTGCGCGTTGAGCTCCGGCAGGGCGAAATCCTCGGCCGCGGTGAAGGCACGCCCATCTATTATCTCGGAGATCATGCCCTGGCTGCGCTTGCTGCGCTTGGCCAGGTTCAGGCCGAAGTGGAGGCGGGCGCGACCCGCGCTGACCTCCTCGATCTTTTGCCTGCAGGTGCTGCGCGCAACGCGCTTGACTCTGCCCTCTGGGATCTCGAGGCCAAAGCGAGCGGCGTTCGGGTCTGGCAAAGGCTTGGCCTGCCGCAGCCGCGCCCTATGCTTACGGCCTACACGATCAGCCTTGGCGATCCTGCAACCATGGAGTCGGAGGCCCGGCGCGTGTCCGGGCGGGAACTTCTGAAGCTCAAGCTGGGCGGCGAGGGTGATCTTGACCGCGTCGCTGCCGTTCGCCGCGTCGCACCCCACGCCCGCCTCATTGCGGACGCAAACCAGAGCTGGACGGGGCTTGATATCGAGGCGCTGTGCCATGGGCTCCATGCGCTCGGTGTCGAGCTCATTGAGCAGCCGTTGCCAGCAGGTGCTGACTCCGATCTTGCCCACTTGCGCAGTCCGGTGCCGCTTGCTGCTGACGAGAGCCTGCACGATCGTACAAGCTTGGACTCGGTCGTTGGCCGCTATCGCATGATCAATGTGAAACTGGACAAGGCAGGTGGGCTGACCGAGGCGCTCGCGCTCATTCATGCCGCAGGCCAGCGGGGCCTTGGCGTCATGGTCGGGTGCATGCTCTCGACTTCGCTTGCGGTAGCGCCGGCCTTTTTCGCGGCCATGCACGCGGCTTACGCCGATCTCGACGGGCCCTTGCTTCTTGCGCGCGATCGTGCCTGCCCCCTTGCATTTTCCGGGTCCGACGTCCACCCGCCCGAGCCGGCCCTCTGGGGCTGAGCGAGACGACGGAGCACCGATGACTGCAATTCTTGATCTTGCCGCGCGCGAGATCCTCGACAGCCGCGGCAATCCCACCATCGAGGTCGACTGCCGGCTCGAAGATGGGTCGATGGGTCGCGCGGCGGTGCCGTCTGGCGCCTCGACTGGCGCCCATGAGGCCGTAGAACTGCGCGACGCTGACAAGGCGCGCTATCTCGGCAAGGGGGTGAGGACAGCAGTTGCCGCCGTCCACGGCGAAATCTCTGATGCCATCGTCGGGCTCGATGCCGAGCAGCAGGAGGAAGTGGACGCCGCCCTTATCGCCCTCGACGGCACGCCCAACAAGGCGCGGCTAGGCGCCAATGCCCTCCTTGGGGTGAGCCTTGCGGTTGCCAAGGCAGCGGCAGCAGCGCGCGGTCTGCCGCTCTACCGCTATGTCGGCGGCACGTCGGCGCACATTCTGCCAGTGCCCATGATGAACATCATCAACGGCGGCGCCCACGCCAACAATGGGCTCGACTTCCAGGAGTTCATGGTGATGCCGCTGGGCGCACCGACCTTCGCCGAGGGGCTGAGGTGGGGGGCGGAAGTCTTCCATGCGCTGAAGACCCTCCTCCATGGCCGGAAGCTCTCAACCGCAGTGGGAGACGAAGGTGGCTTTGCGCCGCCGCTCGCAGGCGCACGGGCAGCGCTCGACCTTGTGATGGAGGCCATCGCTACAGCCGGGTTCCGGGCCGGCGATGACATGGGGCTTGCGCTCGACTGCGCTGCAACCGAATTTCATCGCGACGGTGCCTATCATTGCGACGGTCAAGCGCGCCGTCCGGCCGAGATGGCGTCATATCTTGAGGGGCTGGTGGCGGACTATCCCATTGTCTCCATTGAGGATGGCATGGCCGAAGACGACTGGGACGGATGGAAGCTCCTGACCGATGCGCTCGGCGGCCGGGTGCAGCTGGTGGGCGACGACCTGTTCGTCACCAGCCCGGCGCGGCTGGCGGACGGGATTGCGCGCGGCGTTGCCAACGCCATCCTCGTCAAGGTCAACCAGATCGGGACACTTTCGGAAACGCTGCAGGCGGTCCGCAAGGCGCATATGGCCGGCTATCGCGCCATCATGTCCCACCGCTCGGGGGAGACCGAGGATGCAACCATCGCCGATCTCGCGGTTGCGTGCCATTGCGGGCAGATCAAGACGGGTTCACTCTCGCGTTCCGACCGGCTGGCAAAATACAACCAGCTGCTGCGGATCGAGGCGGAACTCGGCCCGGTTGCACGCTACGCCGGCCGGATGGCGCTGGCTGCGGCCTGAGCTTGGCCGGCTTGACGCCGGAGCAAGGCTCTGATTCAGAAGGGGTCGTGCACGCGTTCGGGTTCTCGGAATTGATCAGGCGGGCGGCGCTTCCCGCCTTGTGCCTTGCTGTTGGCGGCTATTTCCTCGCCCATGCCTTCATGGGTCCCTCGGGCATTCTCGCGCTCGAGGGCATTCGCGCCGAACGGGCCCGGCTCGAGGCCGAGCGGGCCAGGCTCGAAGCCAAGCGCGAAGCCCTGTCGCGCCAGATCGGTCTCCTGGACCCGCGCGGCGCTGACCCCGATCTCGCCGATGAGCTGGTCCGGCGACACCTCGGCGTGGTGCGACCTGACGAGCTGGTCTTGCCCCTGCCGCCTGCGCCGGGGGCCGCGCCAGCCGGTTGAACTCGGCGACCAAGCAGCTACAAGCCCGGCAAAGACCATCGAGGAACGGGCCTTGGGACCATCGCCGAAGGGCCGCGCGGCCGCTTCCGCGCGCCAAGCCACACCGGCCGAGCCGGGCAGGTTCGACGCGCTTCCAGAACTTGTCCGGTATGCACCCGACCGCGAGACCTATCGCGCCTTCTACCGGATGATGCTTCTCATCCGCCGGTTTGAAGAGAAAGCGGGCCAGCTCTACGGCATGGGTCTCATCGGCGGCTTCTGCCACCTCTACATCGGCCAGGAGGCCGTTGTCACTGGCATGCAGGCAGCGATTTCCCCTGGCCGGGACTCGGTCATCACCGGCTATCGCGACCACGGCCACATGCTCGCCTGCGGGATCCCGGCAAAGGCTGTGATGGCAGAGCTCACCGGCCGGGCGGCAGGTATTTCCAAGGGCAAGGGCGGCTCGATGCACATGTTCTCGGTTGCACACGGCTTTTTCGGTGGCCATGGCATTGTGGGCGCGCAGGTGCCGTTGGGTGCCGGTCTTGCCTTCGCCCACAAGTATCGCCGCGACGTGCTGGGCGAGGAGGGGGGTGTGACGCTCGCCTATTTCGGGGACGGGGCTGCAAACCAGGGTCAAGTCTATGAAGCGTTCAACATGGCCGAGCTGTGGAAGCTGCCCGTCGTCTTCGTGATCGAGAACAACCAATATGCCATGGGCACGTCCGTCAACCGGGCGTCTTCGGAAGACCAGCTCTATCGCCGCGGCGAAAGCTTCCGGATCGAGGGCCTGCAGGTCGATGGCATGGACGTGCTGGCCGTGCGCGGGGCAGCAACGCTTGCCATCGAGTGGGCGAAGGCTCGCGGCCCGATCCTGCTTGAAATGAAGACCTACCGCTACCGTGGCCACTCCATGTCCGATCCCGCGAAATACCGCACCCGCGACGAGGTGTCCGCCGTGCGCGAGCACCAGGACCCCATTGACCGGGCTGCGCGAGAGCTCATGGAGCTTGGCATGGCAACCGAGGCCGACTTGAAGGCGATCGACCGCGAGGTCCGGGCAGAAGTGGCGGAGGCGGCCGATTTCGCCGAACAGGCCCCGGAGCCGGATCTCGCCGAGCTCTGGACCGACGTCTTGGCGGACCGCTCCTGATGGAAATTCGCCTGCCTGCCATGTCCCCAACCATGGAGGAGGGCACGCTCGCGCGCTGGCTGGTTCGGCCAGGCGATGCCGTGAAACCCGGCCAGGTCATCGCCGAAGTCGAAACCGACAAGGCAACCATGGAGCTCGAGAGCGACGAGGCGGGGACGATCGTATCGCTTGCAGTCGCCGAAGGCACTGAGAGCGTAAAGGTGGGCACCGTCATCGCTGTCATGGCACTCGAGAGCGAGGCGCCGCAAGCCCCACCCCCGTCTTCGGCTGCCGCGCCGCAGCGCGCCGCAGCATCTACGCTTCCGGCCATGCCGGGCGCTGTCGAACCCCGAGCCGCTGGTACCACCCGCCGCCAGACTGTGCGCGAGGCGCTTCGCGACGCCATGGCCGAAGAGATGCGCGCCGATCCGCGCGTCTTCGTGATGGGAGAGGAAGTCGCCCACTACCAGGGCGCCTACAAGGTGACCCAGGGTCTTCTCGATGAATTCGGCGAGCGCAGGGTCATCGATACGCCAATTACCGAATATGGCTTCGCTGGCCTTGGCGTTGGTGCAGCCATGGGAGGCCTTAGGCCCATTGTTGAGTTTATGACGATGAATTTCGCCATGCAGGCAATCGATCATATCGTCAACTCTGCCGCCAAGACCAATTATATGTCGGGCGGCCAGATGCGCTGTCCCATCGTTTTCCGCGGGCCCAATGGCGCTGCTGCGCGCGTCGCTGCCCAGCACAGCCAGAATTTTGCCCCCTGGTATGCGAGCGTTCCCGGCCTCATCGTGCTCTCGCCCTATGATGCTGCCGACGCCAAGGGCCTCTTGAAGGCTGCCATTCGCTCGCCCGATCCGGTTGTCTTCCTCGAGAATGAGCTGCTCTACGGCCGCAGCTTCGAAGTGCCCGAAGGCGAGCATGTGGTGCCCATCGGCCGCGCCCGCTGTCATCGCCAGGGACAAGACGTGACCCTCCTTTCCTATTCGATCGGGGTGGAAGTGGCACTTGCGGCGGCCGAACAGCTCGCAAGCGAAGGCGTGTCTGCCGAGGTGCTTGATCTTCGCTCATTGCGCCCGCTCGATGAGGATGCGATCCTCGAAAGTCTTGCGCGCACCCATCGCCTGGTGGTGGTGGAGGAAGGCTGGCCGCGCTGCTCGATTGCATCCGAAGTGATGGCCATCTGCATGGAGAAGGGCTTCGACGAGCTCGATGCGCCAGTGCTCCGGGTGACGGATGCAGATGTGCCGCTGCCCTATGCCGCCAATCTCGAGAAGGCGGCCCTCATCGATGCCGCGAAGGTCGTGGCGGCAGTCCGGAGCCTGTTTGCGTGACGCAACTGGTCCGGATCGGTGTCTTCTACGATGGCAGCTATTTCCAGGCGATTACCAACCATTATCGCTACAGCCATGAGGTTGGCCGGCGGATCGATCTTGCCGGCCTGCACCGCTTCCTCTGCTGGTGTGTTGCGCGGATCGAGAAGGCGGAACCCAAGGCTTGCCGCGTTGTTGAAGCCCATTATTTCCGCGGTCGCTTCGCGCTCGCCGACCTCGATGACAAGGCCGCGCGCGACGACAATCCCGGCTATGCCGAGGAAGTGTTGCGCGGCGAGCGCCTGTTCGACCAGGTGCTGGTGGCAAACGGCATCCGGGCCCATCATCTGCGCGTCGATATGAGCCAGGACCGCCCGCGCGAGAAGGGGGTGGATGTCGCGCTCTCGCTTGAAGCGTTCGACATGGCCGTCCACCGCAAGCTCGACTGGGTGGTGCTCATCTCGCCGGACGCCGATTTCGTGCCGCTGTTGCGCAAGCTCGCTGCGCTTGGCACCAGCACGCTTGTGCTTGCCTGGGAGCAGCCGGGCAAGACGGTCGTCTCGCGGGCGCTGATGGCCGAGGCAACCGAGTGGGTCCCCTTGCACCGCCTGGTCGATGAAGGAGTGGCCGGGTTCGAGATCGACGAGATCTTCCTCCCCGACTAGGAGCGCCCAGTGCCCATCGACATCACCATGCCGGCCCTGTCCCCGACGATGGAGTCGGGAACGCTCGCCCGCTGGCTGGTCAAGGTCGGCGACCAGGTGCGGGCAGGCGATGTCATCGCCGAGATCGAAACTGACAAGGCAACGATGGAAGTCGAAGCCGTGGACGAGGGCGAAGTCCTTGAACTGCTCGTTCCTGAAGGTGCGGAGGACGTGAAGGTCAACGCCGTCATCGCTCGGCTCAAGGGTGAGAGCGAGCCGGCACCGAAGCCAGCGGCACCAGCGCCGGCCCCGTACCCGGCAACAGCGGCACCCGTTGCAGCGACTGTGGTCCTTGCATCTGCCATGCCGCCGGCCCCTGTATCCGAAGGGACGCGCCGCAAGGCTTCCCCGCTGGCGCGGCGGATGGCAGCTGAACTCGGAGTCGATCTCGCGTCCGTTGCCGGCAGCGGGCCGGGCGGCCGGATTGTCCGCGCCGACGTCGAAGCTGCTGCCGGTCGCGCGCCGGCTGCAGGCGTGCTCCCGGCGCCTCCGGCAGCCGCGGCCGGCTCTGCTCCTGCCAGATCTGTGCCTGCAGCCGCTGCGCCCGTCCCGGCTCCACCGCTGGCGGATGGCCTGCCGCCGTTCGAGACGGTGAAGCTCTCGAACATGCGCAAGACCATCGCGCGGCGGCTGAGCGAGTCCAAGACGACTGTTCCGCACTTCTACCTGACGGTCGATTGCCGGCTCGATGCGCTGCTGGCGCTCAGGGCCGAGCTCAATGCGGCGCTCGCGCCGCGCGGGGTGAAGCTCTCTGTCAACGACATGCTCATAAAGGCGCTGGGGCTTGCCCTCGAAGCCGTGCCGGATGCCAATGTGCGCTTCGCCGGCGATGCCCTCTACAGGTTCGCGCGCGCCGATGTCTCGGTTGCGGTCGCCATCCCCGGCGGGCTTGTCACCCCCGTCATCCGCGATGCGGGCGGCAAACGGCTTTCGGCGATTGCAACCGAGATGAAGGATCTTGCCGCCCGGGCCAAGGCGGGAAAGCTGAAGCCCGAGGAATATCAGGGCGGCACCGCCTCGCTCTCCAACCTCGGCATGTATGGCATCCGCGAATTCGCCGCCGTCATCAACCCGCCCGAGGGCCTGATCCTTGCCATTGGTGCGGGAGAGAAGCGGCCATGGGTGGACGGGGACGCGCTGGCGGTTGCGACCGTCATGAGCGTGACCGGAAGCTTCGACCATCGCGCCATCGATGGCGCCGTGGGTGCGGAATTCCTCGCTGCCTTCCGGGCTCTCGTTGAGGCGCCGCTTGGCATGCTCGCATGAGTGAGAGTTTCGACCTCGCCATCATCGGCTCGGGGCCGGGCGGCTATGTGGCAGCCATCCGTGCGGCGCAGCTTGGCCTGAAGGTCGCCATCGTCGAGCGCGAGCGGCTCGGCGGCATCTGTCTCAACTGGGGCTGCATCCCGACGAAGGCACTGCTGCGCTCGGCCGAGATCAAGCATTTTCTCGACCACGCCGGGAGCTACGGTCTGTCTTCTGGCGCGGTCGGCTTTGACCTTGCCGCCATTGTCGAGCGGTCGCGCAAGGTGGCAGGCCAGCTCAACACCGGGGTCGCCCACCTGATGAAGAAGAACCGGGTGACGGTGGTCGAAGGCGAGGCGACGCTGGCCGGGCCGACGTCGGTCAAGGTGGGCGACCGCACGCTTTCCGCCCGGAATGTCATCGTGGCTACGGGGGCCCGCGCTCGTGAGCTGCCGCACGCGAAGGCCGATGGCGTCCGCATCTGGACCTACCGCCACGCCATGGTGCCACCGGCCATGCCGACCGAGCTTCTCGTCATTGGCTCAGGCGCGATCGGGATCGAGTTTGCGAGCTTCTATTCCGACCTGGGGGCGAAAGTGACGGTCGTCGAGATGATGGACCGCATCCTTCCCGGGGAAGATGCCGAGATTTCGGCCTTCATGGCAAAGGCCTTCACCAGGCAGGGGATGCGGCTTCTCACTTCGGCGCGGGTCGAGACGCTTGCCGCTGATGCCGAAGGTGTGACTGCGACCATCGGCGGCAAGGCCGAGCGCTTCAGCCATGCCATCCTCGCGATCGGGATTGCACCCAACACGGAAGGCCTCGGCCTTGAGATGCTGGGGGTCCTCATGGAGCGCGGCCATATCGTCACCGACGCGTTCGGCCGCACCAATGTGGAGGGTCTCTGGGCCATCGGTGACGTAACCGGCCCGCCCTGGCTTGCCCACAAGGCAAGCCACGAGGGCGTGGTCGCGGCCGAAGTGATCGCCGGCTACGCCCATGCCCACCCCATGGACAAGAGCAACATTCCCGGCTGCACCTATTCGCGGCCGCAAGTCGCCTCGGTCGGTCTCACGGAAGCCCAGGCAAGAGAGGCCGGCTACCGGGTGAAGATCGGCCGGTTCCAGGCGATCGGCAATGGCAAGGCAATCGCGCTTGGCGAGCCTGAGGGGCTGGTCAAGACCGTGTTCGATGCCGAGACCGGCGCGCTTCTTGGCGCCCATATGGCTGGCGCTGAAGTTACTGAACTCATTCAGGGCTATGCCATTGCCCGCCAGTGCGAGGCGACGCACGAGACGCTCGCTGCCACCATCTTTCCCCACCCGACGCTCTCTGAGATGATGCACGAGGCCGTGCTCGACGCTGAGGGCCGCGTCCTCCACTTCTAGGAGGCCGGCGTCAGCGCAAATTCAGCTGTGCTCTGCGCTGCATGCCAAGGCCAGTCTGTGCGCAATCGCGCCGCCTGCACTTGCGGCGAGCGCTTCGGATCGTGCCTGACCTTTCCGGGTTGCGAATGGCTGCAGGGCAGAATCTCTCATCATGCAACCCGCCCTCTGCTTGAGGTCCGGCGTCAGCCCAGCAACGCTGCCATCCGCGCATAAAGCGGGATCCCGAAAATGATATTGAACGGGAAGGTGATGGCAAGACTCATGGCAAGATAGAGCCCGGCATCGGCCTTGGGCAGCGCGAGGCTCATGGCCGCCGGAACGGCAATATAGGAGGCCGAAGCGCACAAGATGATGAAGGCGGCAGCTGTGCCGCCAGAAAGGCCGATAGCAGCCGCTGTGCCAAGCCCGACCAGGGCATTGAGGAGCGGCAGCACGATTGCAAGCAGGGCAAGCCTGGGGGTGAGGCTGCGGGCCTCGCGCAGCCGGCGCGCGGCAAGCAGGCCCATCGAAAGGAGGAAGAGGCACAGCACGCCGCGGAACAGGTCAGTGAAGAAGGGCGCGACCTGCTGGTAGCCGCCTTTGCCCGTCACCAGCCCGATGAGGAACGAGCCGATGAGAAGCACCACCGGCCCGTTCAGGAGCACCTCGCGCCAGACGCTGTGGTCGCCGAAGCCCTCGACATTGCGGGCGCGGCCCAGCCCGGCGAGCGAGCCGCGCGCGAGGATGAGCCCGGCAATAATGGCTGGCGTTTCCATGAGTGCGAGAACCGCGACCATCCAGCCGGCAGCGCGATCCCCGTTGGCATCGAGAACGGCAATCCCCGTCACGAAGGTGACGACCGAGACCGAGCCATAGTGGGCGGCCACAGCACCCGCATCGAGCGCGGAAAGCCGGCCGAGACGTCGCAGCAAGGCGAAACCAAGAAACGGGAGGGCAAAGCTCAGGAAGGTTCCGGCCGCACCCGCGCTCAGCATCCGGGGATCAAACCCCGCCGCCGAAACCTCAATTCCGCCCTTCAGGCCAATCGAGGCCATGAGATAGAGGGACATGCCCTTCCCGATCTGCTCGGGGATCTCGAGATCAGAACGGGCGAAGGAGGCTGCTGCCCCCAGCACGAAGAACAGGATTACTGGAGAAAGAAGGGTGGCGGCGATATCGGTCACGGCGCGAGGCCGTTAGCCGCCACCCTCTCCCTTGGCAATCGCCTTACGATCAGGCGGCGACGGCCGACATGTCCTGGCGCCGGCGCCGTGCGGCAGCGCCGACAAGGCCGAAGCCGGCGATCATCATCGCCCAGGTGCCCGGCTCGGGAACATAGGGGATGAGCATCCCTTGCCGGCGCGGGTTTGTGTCCGTCGAGAAGATGTAGGTCGCCTTCCCGTTGAGCGACGGTGCCAACGCGATGTAGCTGCCGATCAAGGAATTGATCGTTGGGTCCGAAGACGTGATGGACTTGCCATACTCAATCGACCAGATCGCAGCTTGGATGGCTGGAATATGTTCCGAAAGAGTGACGGGGGGTGAGCTCATCTTGAGAAGGTCGAAGCCATAAGAGGCAAGGCCCTTCATATACTGGACTTGCGTTGGCGTCAGCGGGCCGAGACCGGGTGCTGTCGTCAGCGTGCCAACCTCAAAATTGAGCTGCGGGCTGAGGTTCGCCAACGTGTTGTTGCCAAGCGCGATTTCATTCACCAGGTCCACGCAGAAGGCAAACAGGTCAAACGAACCGCTCATGGCCCCGCCATAGGTGCCCACGATTTGGAAATTGGCCGCGATCTGGGTGCCAACGCCTGGCGACGGAGGCGGCACAGTCACGTTCGCGTTATTGAAATAGCCCCCTTGTTTGATCAGGAGGGTGGTGGTTGCCGCCACCGGCGCTGCCATCGAAAAGGCGAGCGCGGCAGCAACGACGGAACCAAGTCGCATGTCGCTTCTCCCACTGTTGCACTCCCGACTCGCGGGAGGTGATTCGGTCTAACATGGAAACGGGGGTTGTGAAAGAGGTGGCGTGCGCTTGCCCCTTCCAGATTAACCAATTTGTCGTGATAGTTCCCGGGCGCAGACAAAAGACATAAATGTCAGGGGGATGATGGCCGCAGCCCATCCCCAGCCAGGGTCATTTGGACCGCCGCGCGCCAGCTTCAGTCAGGATGGCATAGGCCGCCCGCGCAGCGCGGAACCGGGCCTCAGCTTCCGCATCCCCCGGGTTGAGATCCGGGTGATTCGCCTTGGCAAGGCGGCGATAGGCCGCCTTGATCGCTTCGCTGTCGGCGTCTGCTTCGAGTTCGAGCACTTTGAGCGCGTCACGTTCCGCCCGGCTGCGGCTTTCGTCACCTTCGCTCCAGTCCCAATGGGCAGCGCGGCGATACGCGCGAGATGTCGTCATGTCGTCGGCTTCCGCCTCTCTTGCGCTCTCGGCATCGAGCCCGGCGAAATAGTCCCAACGGCGGTTGTATTCGGCGGCGTGCGCCGCGCAGAACCACCAGCGCTCTGGCCGGTTGGGAGCCTTGGGGGCCGGGCAGGTGCCAGGCTGGTCGCAGCCGGCCCGGTCGCAGCGTCGCAGTGCCTGTGGCGCATTGCCGCTGCCCTCGTAGGAGCGCCAGCGCGGAAAGCCCCAGTCGTTGCTACGTCTCCGCCTGCGCACACCTGCCACCTGCGAATCGCATGGCGCAAGCTTTGGCTCGGCTGCAGAGCGCTGCAACCCAAAACCGCTCGCTCGCACCGGAAACCCTCTGCAGAACGCATCGGCCCTGCGTTCCGGCGCGCGGTCATCAGGCAGCCCGGGGGGCAGCCTCGCGCACGCCTGGCTCTACGTGATCCTCGAACTGGGCGAAATTCTCGATGAACATGGCAACCAGCCGGCGCGCCGCGGCATCATAGGCCTCTGGGTCCGGCCAGGTCCCGCGCGGGTCGAGGATGCGGGCATCCACTCCGGGCACTGCCACCGGCACCATGAAGCCGAAGAAGGGATCGCGGCGGAACTCGGTTTCCTTGAGACTGCCATCGAGTGCCGCATTCAAGAGCGCCCGCGTGACCTTGATCGGCATCCGCGTGCCCGTGCCACCACTTCCAGCCCCGCCGCCAGTCCAGCCCGTGTTGACCAACCAGCAATCCACCCCTCCGCGCGCGATCCGCTCTTTGAGAAGATTGCCGTAGACGGAAGGGTGGCGCGGCATGAAGGGTGCGCCAAAGCAGGTGGAAAACGTCGCCTCGGGCTCGGTCACTCCAATCTCGGTGCCAGCCACGCGCGCTGTGTAGCCAGAGAGGAAATGATACATCGCCTGCTCGGGCGTAAGCTTGGCAATCGGCGGCAAGATGCCGAAGGCATCTGCTGTAAGCATGATGATATTCTTGGGCACTGGCCCCAGATTGTCGGGGCTGGCATTGGGAATGAAGTCAATCGGGTAGCTGCCGCGGCTGTTCTCAGCCAAGCGGTTGTCGTTGAGATCGATTGCGCGCGTGACAGGATCGATGACGACATTCTCAAGAATGGTGCCAAACCGCTTCGTCGTTGCATAGATCTCGGGCTCAGCCTCGGG
>NZ_JBRCLD010000025.1:0-20643 GCF_053487655.1 Thermaurantiacus sp.
TCCTCCGCCAGCACGAGGTCTGTCAAGATGGTTGCCGCCTCCCGATACTTGCCGGCGGCGAAGAAATTGTCGCCGACCTCCCCCTTCCAGACCTCCAGCTGGCGGCCGATCTCGGCGGCGATCAGGTCCGCCGTCACCGTCTCGCCCGAATCGAGCACCACGCCATGGTGGCGCCACTGCCACAGCTGGGCACGGCTGATCTCCGCAGTTGCTGCATCCTCCATGAGATTATGCAGCGGCACCGCCCCCTGGCCCCGGAGCCAGGCGGCGATATAGCCGATCGCCACATTCACGTTCATCGCAAGCCCGGCCGTCGTCCTTGGCCCTTTGCTCGGAGTCGTGAGCGCCTCTTTCGTCACTGTCCCTTCCGGCATGACGTGAAGCTGGTTCGGCCCCGGCATCAGCCGGTCGAACACCTCCATGGCAACCGGCACCAGGGCCGGGTGCGCCACCCAAGTGCCGTCATGGCCGAGCGCTGCCTCGCGCTCCTTGTCGGCTTTGACGGCTGCAAACGCCGCCTCGTTCTTGGCGGGATCGTCCTTGACCGGAATGAAGGCCGACATGCCGCCCATCGCGTGCGCCCCGCGGCGGTGGCAGGTCCGAATCACGTGGCGGGCATAGGAGTCCATGAAGGGCACCGCTATGGTCACGCTCGCCCGGTCTGGCAACACGCGCGCCGGGTCATGCCCAAGCGTCTTGATGAAGCTGAAGATATAGTCCCAGCGCCCGCAGTTGAGCCCGACCACATGGTCGCGAAGCTCGTAGAGGATCTCATCCGCCATGAAGGCGCCGGGCAGCGTCTCGATGAGGACGGTCGCGCGGATGGTGCCAAGCGGCAGCCCCAGCGCGGACTCCGCAGTCACAAACACATCCTTCCACAGCCGCGCTTCCAGATAATGTTCGAGCTTGGGCAAGTAGAAATAGGGCCCCGAGCCCTTGGCAACCAGCGCCTGCGCATTGTGAAAGGCATAGAGCCCGAAATCGACGAGGGCGCCGGCCATCTCCTCGCCATCGACGAGGATGTGCGCTTCCGGCAAGTGCCAGCCGCGCGGCCGGGCAATCAGCACCGCCGTCTCGGCATTGAGCCGGTAGGACTTGCCCTTGTCGTCAAGGGAAATGGTGCCTGCCACAGCATCCCGCAGATTGACTTGCCCCTCGATGATGTTGGCGAAAGTCGGTGCGGTCGCGTCCTCGAGGCAGGCCATGAAGCACCTCGCCCCCGAGTTGAGCGCATTGATCACCATCTTGCGGTCGCAGGGGCCAGTGATCTCGACTCGCCGGTCCTTGAGGTCGGCCGGCGCCGGCCGCACCGTCCAGTCGCCGGCCCGGATCGCCGAGGTCTCGGGCGCGAAGTCGATTGGGTTGCCCTCCCGCCAGCTACGCGCCCGCTCGGCCCGCGCCCGCATGAGCGACTGGCGAGTCGGCTCGTACATCCGGTGCAAGGTGGCAAGGAAGAGCAGCGCGGGTTCGGAGAGGATCTCGCCCCAGCCCTCGCGCAATGCCCCGCGGATTTCCACGCCCGCAACCGCCATCCTCGTCTCCTGTCCTAGAACTCGTAAGGGGTGAGCCCGCGCCCCAGCGGGTCAAGCCGCAAGGCCGCGCCATCGGGCGGTGCTGCACGCTGGCGGCACTGGCGCCGCAGGCAGGCATTGCACGATGGGCCGACTGGTACTGCGCGCGCAGCCGCAAGGTCGGCGCCGGCGGCATAGACAAGCGCTCCGGCATGGTCGAGGGCGCATGCAAGCGCGATCGCGAAGCTCGGCCGCTCGGCGCCCCAGGGGGTCACTTGCGGGCGGACGGTCCGGGCGATGGTGAAGATCTTGGCGCCGCTCTCGTCCTCGGCCACTTGGGTCAGGATCTGGCCGGGCCGGGCGAAGGCCTCGTAGAGCACCCAAAGCGGGCAGCGGCCGCCATCGCGGGCGAAGGGGAGCGGCGCGGCCGACAGCCGCTTTGAGACTTGCCCGGCCCGGTCGGCGCGGAGCATCATGAAGGGAATTCCACGCGCGCCCGGCCGCTGCAGGGTGGTGAGCCGGTGCGCCACCTGCTCGAACCCGGCCGAGAAGCGCGCCTGCAAGAGCTCAAGGTCATAGCCAAGCGCCTCTGCTGCCGCATGGAACCGGCCATAGGGCATCATCAGTGCACCCGCCCAGTAATTGGCAAGATTGAGACGGAGCAGCTGTTCAGCGACAGCGCCTGCAGGTGCGAGTGCTGGCATTGCGGCGGCAACTTCCGCATCGATCAGGCTCCGCGCTTCGAGCTCAGACAACTGGACCGCCAGCTGGAAGGTGCGCGAGGCGCCGTCGAGCGCTTCGGAGAGATGCACCTGCCGGCCATGGAGGTCGAGCCGGCGCAGCCGATCGGGCATCACGTCCAGCGGCAGCAGCCGCACGACGAGGCCGTGACGGGTGCGCAGCCGCTCGCGGATCGCAGCGTCGAGCGACTGGCCTGAGAGCCGCAGCTGGTCGGCAAGCTCTTCCGCATGGGCATCGAGCGCCGGGAAGTGATTAGCGCGCTCAAGAAGGTGCGCTCTGACGGCAGCAAGCGGCGGCGCCGGGGCTTCGACTGCCGGGCCGGCGGCCTCCGCCGTCTCCGCCAGCCGCATGAGCGCAGCGGCAATCGCGGGGTGCTGGTCGGCGAACTCGCGCGCCTCAGCGCGGCTGACCGGCGCCGGCGCATGGCGCTCGAGCAAGCGCACGAGATCGGCTGCCTGGCGGTCGCTGTCTCCGCCCGTCAGCTCACGGATGTCGAGATCATAGGCTTGCGCCAGCCGCAGCAGCACGGCGGCTGTCAGGGGCCGCTGGTTGCGCTCGAGCAAGTTCAAATAGGAGGCAGAGACGCCGAGATTTTCGGCCATCCGCGCTTGGGTGAGGCCGAGCCGCAAACGAAGGCGCCGCAGCCGGCCACCAGCGAACAGCTTGCCCCCGCCTCCAGCCAGAGGCTCTGTCAATTTTTCGACAACTTGACCGACGAAGGCCGTCAATTTCCGACTATCCCACCCGATTTCCTGTCCGGCATGTATGCGTTTGTTGACAGGCGGCGACATGCAGGTCAACCCATGTTGCAGCACAGCAGGCCCGTTCCCGGGCCGCAGCACGGAGCCAGCGCATGTCCCTCACCTTTGAAGACCTCGTCCCTGCCCCCGCCGGTCGTTTCGCCGGGATCGAGCGCCCCTACAGCCCGGCTGACGTCGAGCGGCTGCGGGGTTCCGTTCGCATCGAGTATACGCTCGCCCGCCGCGGTGCCGAAAAGCTCTGGGCGCTCCTCCACGACGAACCCTATGTGAATGCGCTTGGTGCGCTCACGGGCAATCAGGCGATGCAGATGGTCCGCGCCGGTCTCAAGGCCATTTATCTCTCCGGCTGGCAGGTTGCAGCCGATGCCAACACGGCCGGCGCCATGTATCCCGACCAGTCGCTCTACCCTGCCAATGCCGGCCCCGAGCTTGCCCGGCGCATCAACAGGACGCTCCAGCGCGCAGACCAGATCGAGCATAGCGAGGGGGGAGCCCGGCGCGATTGGTTCGTCCCCATTGTCGCCGACGCCGAGGCCGGGTTTGGTGGGCCCTTGAACTGTTTTGAGATCATGAAGGCCTATATCGAGGCTGGGGCGGCAGGTGTCCATTTCGAGGACCAGCTGGCGTCCGAAAAGAAGTGTGGACACTTGGGCGGCAAGGTGCTCATCCCGACGCAAGCCCATATCCGCAACCTTGATGCAGCCCGCCTGGCAGCGGACGTCATGGGTGTGCCCACGCTCCTCGTTGCCCGGACGGATGCGGAGTCAGCAATGCTCTTGACGTCCGACATCGACCCGCGCGACCATCCCTTCCTGACCGGCGAGCGAACCTCTGAAGGCTTCTTCCGCCTGAAGCCCGGCACGGGAGTTGACCATTGCATTCAGCGCGGCCTTGCCTTTGCGCCCCACGCCGATCTTCTGTGGTGGGAAACCTCCAAGCCCAACCTCGAGGAAGCGCGCCGCTTTGCCGAGGCCATCCACAAAGTCTATCCCGGCAAGCTCCTCGCCTACAATTGCTCGCCCAGCTTCAATTGGGAGAAGAATCTGGACAAGGCGACGATCGCTGCCTTCCAGCGCGAGCTCGGCGCCATGGGCTACAAGTTCCAGTTCGTGACGCTCGCCGGCTTCCACAGCCTCAATCATGCCATGTTCGAGCTCGCCCGCGGCTACCGCGACCGCGGCATGGCCGCCTATTCCGAGCTTCAGCAGGCCGAATTTGCAAGCGAAGCCCATGGCTATACGGCAACCCGCCACCAGCGGGAGGTGGGCACTGGCTATTTCGACGCCATCGCCGAGGCCATCTCGGGCGGCCAGTCGTCCACCACGGCATTGAAGGAATCGACCGAAGCGGCTCAGTTCGAGAAGGCCGCCTGAGACCGTCTTCCCGGGGAGGCGCGCCCGCGCGACACGGCTCGCGCGGGCGCTGTCGCGCTGTGCGCCACCTTGTGCCGCCCTTCGGCGCGCCCTAACTGCGCCCTATGGCCTCGCGTCCCTCCGAATCGGCCGCCCGCCTTGCCCGGATCTGGGTGGTGGGGTGCGGCCAGATGGCTGGTGCTCTGGTCGCCCGCTGGCAAGCGAACGGTCTTGCAAAAAAGTCCCTTCTTGCCATTGATCCGGCGCCGCGCGCCCTTCCCGAGGGGGTTGCCCTCGTGCCCACGCTTGCGGATGCTGCTGCCCGCCTGCCCGAGCCGACACTTCTTGTCCTTGGTGTGAAGCCGCAGAATATTGCCGAGGTCGGCCGGGCTTTTGCCGCTCTCGGCCCTGCCGGTGGCCGGCCGCTCCTCCTTTCCATGCTCGCTGGAGTCCGGGTGCAAACCCTTGCCAGCCTCTTCCACGAGCTGCCGGTCGCCCGCATCATGCCCAATCTTCCCGCCCGCGTCGGTGCTGGCGTGACCGCTCTTTATGCGCCAGCGCTTGCGCCCTCTGACCGCGCCGCCATTGACTGGCTGCTGGCTGCTGCCGGCGAGACCGTCACGCTCGAGGAAGAAGGCCGGTTTGATGCTGTCACTGCCCTCTCGGGCTCCGGTCCTGCCTTTCTCTACCGCTTCATCGAAGCGCTTGCTGGTGCCGGCGAGGCCGCCGGTCTTGACTCCGACTTGGCCCAGACCCTCGCCCGTCGCACGATCGAAGGCGCTGCCGCTCTTCTTGCTGCAAGCGCCGATACGCCCGCCGAGCTCCGGCAGAAGGTCACTTCGCCCCATGGCACAACGGAAGCCGGGCTCGACGTGCTCGATGGCGACGGCGCCCTCTCCGCGCTCATGCGGGCAACCGTCCGTGCGGCGGCTGAGCGCGCGCGGGCGCTTGCTGCTGCCGCTGAGACCGATGTCGCTGAGGCAAGGAGCGCACGCGACGTGGTGCGGGCCTGATGGCGCCTGCCTCAGACCTGCTTGAAGCCTGGCTTGCCGTCGTGGCCCGTGACGGCTGGTCGGGCGCGACGATCGCTCTGACTGCGGCACAGGCTGGTCGGCCAGAAACGGAGGTGGCCGAATCCTTGGGTGACAGTTTCGACGCACTTCGCGCCTTCCTCGACTCGGTTGCCACGGCAGCGGCAGCCGCCGCCGCAGCTGCCAGTGGCACTGTCCGCGACCGGCTGTTCGATGGCCTGATGGCCGGCTTTGACATCCTGGCCCGCCATCGCGCAGCCGTTGAAGCGCTGGTTTCGAGCAGCGATCCTCTCGTCTATGCCCTTGCCGCTTCGCGCGCTGGCCCAGCCATGCGCCGCCTCGCCAGCGCGGCTGGAGTTGACATCACGGGCCTTGCCGGCCCGGCGCGCGTTGCCGCGCTTTTGGGCCTTGCTGCCCGCGTCTTCCACGCCTGGCGTCGCGATGACAGCCCCGACATGGCAGCCACCATGGCCGAACTCGACCGGCTTCTCGCCAGGGCCGCCGACGTGGCGGAATCCGGCCTCGTCGCGCTTATCCGCCGGCTGTTTCCCGCCGTCCCTGGGCGGCGCGATCAAGGGCGAGGACAAGCGCGCGATCCTGCGGCGGAATGAGACCGAGCAAAACCGCCCAGAAGCCCGAGACGGCCTCCTGCCCGGCCTGGGCATAGGCGCCAGCCACACGCTCGCGCAGCGCCTCGAACAGCTCCGCCTCCAGCCTGGCGCCGGCATCCGTCAACCGCAGCCGCCGCTGCCGGCGATCCTGCTCGCCTACTCGGCTTTCGACCAGCCCTTCGCGGACCAGATCGGCCAGCACGCGCGACAGCGACTGCTTGGTGATCGCCAAGAGCCGCAGCAAGTCAGAGACGGCAAGCCCCGGCTGGCGGGCGATGAAATAGAGCGCCCGATGATGGGCACGCCCAAGGCCCCGGCCAGCGAGGATCCGGTCGGCCCCCCGGATCATGCTGGCGTAGCCGAAATAGAGGAGCTCCACGCCGCGCCGCACTTCCGCGTCGCGGAGAAACAGCGGCGAAGCCGCAGTCGAAGCCGGCAGCGGACGAGATGCGTCAACCATATTGACCTATATTGCACTGCCATGATAGCGCGCGCAAGCCAGAGAAAGGAGCTGGAAAACGGATGGTGGCAAGCAGTTTCGATGATCGCGATGGCACCATCTGGATGGATGGCCGGCTCGTGCCCTGGCGGCAAGCAAGCGTCCATGTCCTCACCCATGCCATGCACTATGCGAGTGCCGTCTTTGAAGGCCAGAGGGCCTATGGGGGAGAGATTTTCGCGCTGACGAAGCATTCCGAGCGGCTTGTACGCTCGGCCGAACTTCTTGGCTTTTCCATCCCCTGGAGCGTTTCTGACATCGATGCCGCTTGCCGCGCGACCCTGGCGGCTTCTGGCCTCGCCGACGCCTATGTGCGCCCGATCGCCTGGCGCGGCAGCGAGCAGATGGGGGTGGCAGCACCCAATGCGCGCATCCACCTCGCCATCGCCTGCTGGGAATGGGGGGCCTATTTCGGCGAGGCAGCGCTTGCTAAAGGCCTCCGGCTCGATCTTGCCCCCTGGCGGCGGCCGGCGCCCTACACGGCGCCGACCGAATCGAAGGCCGCCGGCCTTTACATGATCTGTACGCTCTCCAAGCATCGTGCCGCCGACCGCGGCTTTGATGACGCCCTCATGCTCGACTGGCGCGGCCAAGTTGCCGAAGCCACAGGGGCCAATATCTTCTTTGTGAAAGACGGTGTGCTGCACACGCCTGTGCCTGACTGCTTCTTGAATGGCATCACCCGGCAAACTGTCATCGCACTCGCGAAAGAGCGCGGCATCGACGTCATCGAACGGGCGATCTGGCCTGAGGAGTTGGAAAGCTTCCAGCAATGCTTCCTGACCGGAAGCGCAGCCGAAGTCACACCGGTTGGCAGCATTGGCCCCTGGTCGTTCGAAGTGGGAGCGCTCACCCGCCAGCTGATGCGCGACTACGCCCAACATGTCCGGGGGCAGCGGCCGAACAGCTGAGCCGCGCGTCGGCGCGACGAGCGGTTGGTGGTTCACGACAAGCAGCCGCAATGGTTGCTTCTTGGCCTGTCTCGCGACCGCAACATCGACTAGCTAGGCGCTGCAGGGCGAGTGAGACGTCAGGGAAGCCGGACCAGCATGACGCGTCATGAAGCCTTCACCAGCCCAGAACTTCAGACCATCCGCCGCAACCGGTCCATCCGATTTTTGCTTGAGTCCCTTGCCGTGCTCGTGGTGGCGACGCTCCTCATCCTTGTGCCGTCGACTGCGCGCTCGCCTGGGGCTGTCGCTGGCACCAAATCGCAGGCGGCGTTCACTGCGGTTGATGAGCTTGCAGCACGGGAAGTCGAGGTGCAGCGCGCGCGCCGTCTTGGCTGACCGGCGATTCCTGGCCGGGTTCGCGGTTGACCCCTCAAAATGAGCTTCCTAAAGCCGCCGCCAGAAAAGGGGTAAGGCGTTGCCGAAGCTGATCCGCGTCTGGCACGTGCCGGTGCACGCGCTCTTGCGTCTTGCCATTCTGCCGGTGGCAGCTGCTGCCCAGGCGCAGGCCATCGACCCCGAGGCCCTGCGGAGCATCCAGCGGTCGCTCGGTGCCGGTGAGACCACGGTCATTGAACGCCCCGTGGAGCCTTCCCGCGCTCCGGGCAGCGATGCTGGCGGACAAATCGTGGGGGGGGCTCCCGTCGTCGTTGATACGCTGGAAGAGCAGCAGCTTCGTCGCGCGCGCGCGCGCAGCGGTCTTGAAGCCCTTTACACGCCAACTGCTGTTGAGCGCGACTTCCGCGTCCGCCTTGGTGACAGCAGTCTGCGCCAATTCGGCTATGATGTCCTCCAGGCCGCACCGGCGCCGACCGGCGGCCGCACCGGCGCCGTCTCCGACAGCTATGTCCTTGGAATCGGAGACGAGGTCCAAGTCGTGTTCCGTGGTGCCACAAACGACAGCCGGACGGCCCGGGTGGACCGCGATGGCCGTCTTATCGTTGGCCAGCTCCGCCCCATCCAGGCCGCCGGCCGCACGCTCGCCGCCGTCAGGGCTGAAGTCCAGGCCGAGACTCGTGCCACCCTTCTTGCAACCGATGCCTTTGTCTCGGTCGGCCAGGTCCGCGCCATCAGCGTGTTCGTGGGCGGTGAAGTCGAGCGGCCCGGCCAGTATCAGCTCTCCTCGCTCGCTGATGTCGCAACCGCCATTGCCCAGGCCGGCGGTGTGCGCCGAACCGGGACGCTGCGCCAGCTGCGCCTGGTCCGCGCTGGCGGCGGCACAGTCCTCGTCGATCTCTATCCCTTCCTCGGGATTGGCGCACCCACCACCCTCTTGCTGCGCGATGGCGACCGAATCATCGTGCCCGTCATCGGCCAGACCGTCGCAGTCACTGGGGCCGTCGCCCGTCCTGGCATCTATGAGCTGCGTGGGCCCGCCTTGGCGCGTGACGTCATCGCCTATGCCGGGGGCCCGCTGCGGGGCCGAGGCGCGGACATTGTCATTTCCCGCATCAGTGCCGATGGTGCTGAGCGGTTCTTGCGCGGGGTCGGGCGTGAAGCGCGAGTCCAGGCCGGTGATGCGCTCATCCTCGTCGGGCTTTCGGCTGGTGGTCCGGTCGGCCGGGTCGCGCTCTTGGGCCATGTTGACAACGCCGGTCCCCGGCCGCTTGCAACTGCCCGCACCGTTGCCGAACTGGTCGGCCCGATCGAGCTGCTCCGGCCAGGTACCTATCAGGCCGCCGCCATCCTCGAGCGTGTCGAACCCGGCACGGGTGCCCGCCTCTTTGAGACTGTCAATTTGGCGCGCGAGCTGCGCGGCCTTACCTCCACCCCTTTGCGCAACCAGGATCGGCTGTTCCTGTTCGCGCGCAGTGATATCGCCTTTCTCAACAGCTTGGCCGTCCGCACCGTGGTGCTGGGCGAGCAGAACCCGCTGCCGCAATGCAGCTCGCTCACCCGCCTCTCGCAGTTGGTGCGCGATACCCGTTCGGCCCGATTTGCCGTTGCCACGCGCGGCAGCCTCGTCGTCCGTGCTGGAGCAGGCCAGGCGGCAATTGGTGCTGCCGGAGTCGGGCTGGAAGATGTCGTTCGCGATACTGCCATCCTCCAGCGCGGCATGGATGCGGCCGCGACACCTTGCCCCGCCATTTTTGAGCAGGAGGTCGAGCTCCTTCCCGTCCTTCTTGAAAACAGCGTCGCAGTGACTGGCGCCGTCCGCCAGCCCGGCGCCTATCCCGTCGCTGGCAGTGCGACGGCTTTCGAGCTGATGGCGCTCGCCGAGGGCCTGGTGCCTGGCACGGTCGATCTTTCGCTCGATGTGACCCGCGCCATTGATGGCAGCTTTGAGACACTCAGTCTCGGTGACGACGACATGCGCCTTTCGCAAGTGCAGCTTGCAGTCGGAGACGATGTTCGCTTCAATGGCCGCCAGCCGAGTTTCGAAAGCTCCGCCGTCCTGGTCTCAGGCGAAGTGGTCCGCCCGGGTCTCTATACGATTCGCAAGGGCGAGACGCTTTCCCAGCTTCTGGCCCGTGCTGGTGGCCTCACGGAACACGCCTACCCCTATGGCGCCATCTTCACGCGCCAGCGGGTCCGTGTCGCCGAGCAGGAAGGCTATCGCCGCACGGCACGCGAGCTCAACAACAGCCTGCTTGCCATTACCGCCCGTTCGGAAAGCCGCGGCACCGAGGGGCTCCAGGGCGCTGCTGCCCTCATCCAGCTCCTTGCCAATGCCGAAGCGACTGGCCGGGTCGTTGTCGAAGCCGATCCGCGCGTGCTTGCCATCCGTCCTGATCTCGATACGCTTCTTGAGGCGGGCGATAGCATCTCGATACCGCGCCGGCCCAATTTCGTCCTTGCCCTCGGCGATCTCCTGAACCCCGGCGCCCTTCAGTTCGTCGACGGCAAGACCGCGCAGTCCTATATCCGCGACGCTGGCGGCACGCTTGCAACTGCCGATGACGGTCGCGCCTATGTCGTCTTGCCCAATGGTGTTGCCCAGCCAATCCGTTCCGGCCTCTGGGCCGGGCGCAATGCCATCACGCCACCGCCGGGCAGCACGGTCGTGGTGCCGAAGAACATCGACCCGCTCTACCGGCTCTCCATCTTCCGCGACGTCTCCACAATCATTGCCAACCTCGCGGTCTCGGCAGCGACTATCGGCGTGCTGGCCACCAACTGACGCTGGGCATGTCGATTTCGGTTGCGTCCCTTGCTGCCTTCACCGTCGGCGCTCTCGTCGCCCTCGTGATCGCCCTCAATGCCGACACCATCGGCCGCCGCCTCGGCCTGCTCGACGTTCCCGATCCCGCTGGCGGTCGCAAACTCCATGCCCGAGTCACGCCGCTGGTGGGCGGTCTTGCCGTCCTGTTGGCAACGCTCGCCGGCCTGCTCTTCCCCGGAGTCGGTGCCGGCCTTGACCGCATCTGGTTTGCCATTGCAGCGATTGGCATGTTTGCAACCGGGATCGCTGATGACCGTTTCGGCCTGACCGCCCCGTTCCGCCTCCTCTTCGCGACGGGTCTCCTTGCCCTCACGCTCATCCAGGTGCCCGGCTTCCGCCTCGACTTCCTCCTGTTTGAAGGCCAGGAGCAGCTGCTCGTCTTGCCCCTGCTGGGCGGAATTGGCTTTACTCTCCTTTGCCTCATCGGCTTTCTGAACGCCGTCAACATGGCAGATGGCAAGGATGGCCTCGTCATCGGCCAGGCCATCATCTGGGCCCTCCTGCTGATGGTCCGCCTGCCGGGCGAGCAGATGCCGCTGGTCGCGGCGATTGCTGGCGCCCTCGTCATCCTGTTTGCCTTCAACATGAAGGGCCGGCTGTTCCTCGGCGACAGTGGCAGCTACGGCCTTTCCGCCATCTTCGGCCTCCTTGCCATTCACGCCTGGAACCAGGGATTTGCCGACATGCGCGCGTCCGATGTCGCCCTCATCTTCGCGCTTCCCGTCTATGACACGATCCGCCTCATCCTCCACCGCGTCGCCTCGGGAAAAACGCCCTTCACCCCCGGGCGCGACCATCTTCACCACTATCTTTATGCCCGCTGGGGCTGGCCTCGCCCGCTTCCCTGGGTCCTCCTTCTCGTTGCCATCCCCAATCTTGGCGCCCTTCTCATGCCGGGCACGGCAACCGTCTGGCTTGCCGTCACGTTGGCCGGTTATTTCGTCCTGCTCTGGGCTGCCACGCGAGCCCCGTTTCCTGCCGGGCGCACGCCCCACCCGCGCGGCTGATCGGCTCTGAAAGGGCTTGGCAAGGCGGTCGGCGCGAGGCTAAAGCGCCCACTCCCCGCCGGATTGGGGTGTAGCCAAGCGGTAAGGCAGCGGTTTTTGGTACCGCCATTCCTAGGTTCGAATCCTAGCACCCCAGCCAGGCGGGGCATTCTCTCGCCTTGCGCCCCGAATCGGGAGAGGAGACAAGAGCTTGGCCCTGTGCTAGCGCCTCCCCGGGAGAGCAGGGGGCAAAGCCGATCTGTGAAACCGCCACCGCTTGCCGAGGATATCGAGGCCGCGCACGCGCGCATCGCGCCGCACATTCACCGCACACCGCTCCTGACCAGCCGCAGCCTCGACCACGCGACTGGAGCCAGCCTTCACTTCAAGTGCGAGAATTTCCAGAAGACGGGCAGTTTCAAGGTGCGCGGCGCCACCAACGCCGTCCTCAGCCTGCCCCAGGATGCCGCAGCGGTTGCAACCCACAGCTCGGGCAACCACGCCGCCGCCCTCGCCTTTGCTGCCCGGATGCGCCGGCTTGCAGCCTATCTCGTCATGCCTGAGACCGTGTCCATGGCCAAGAAGGCTGCAGTCGAGGCTTATGGCGGCATGATCATCTCCTGCGCCCCCACGCTCGCGGCGCGCGAGGAGGCTGCCGCCCGCGTTGTCGGCGAAACCGGTGCAACGCTTATCCCGCCCTTCGATGACCCCCGCGTCATCGCCGGTCAGGGCACGGCAGCAGTCGAGCTCATCGCTGACGCCCCGGCGCCACTTGACATCCTCCTCGTTCCCGTCGGCGGGGGCGGCCTTCTTGCCGGCACCCTTCTTGCCGCTTCCGCCCACGCCCCGCGCGCTGCCGTCATTGGCGTCGAGCCGGAAGCGGCCGACGATGCCGCCCGGGGCTTCCGCACCCGCACGCTCCAGCCGCAAGTGCTTCCAGTCGCAACGATCGCCGATGGCGTGACCACCGCCATGAGCCCCATGACCTTTGAGATCATGTGCTGGCTCGCCCAGGATATCGTGACCGTCTCGGAAGCCGCGATTGCCGCCGCGATGCGGCAGATCTGGGAGCGTCTCAAGATCATCGTCGAGCCGAGCTCCGCGCTTCCGCTTGCTGCCATCCTCGAAGGCAAGGTCCAAGTGGAAGGCCGGCGTGTCGGTCTCATCTTGACTGCCGGCAACGTCGATCTCGAGCGGCTGCCGTGGAGCTGCTGACCACCTTCCTCACCCGCCTGGCGCCGCCAGCAACACCGGCGCTCATCGTCCGCCGCGCTGCGCTCGAAGCCAATCTCGCTGCCATGCAACGGGCCTGCAACGCCGCCGGAGTCCGCCTTCGCGCCCATGGCAAGATGCACAAGGCAAGCGGAATCGGCCGCCTCCAGGTCGCCGCCGGCGCCGTCGGCCTCTGCTGCCAGACCGTCGGCGAGGCCGAAGCCTTTGCGTCGGGCGGAGTGGCTGACCTGCTCGTGACCGCGCCCGTCCCGCCCTGGGGCGCAGATCGCCTCGCACGTCTTGCTTCCTCAGGCGCCCGAATTGCCGCCGTTGCCGACAGCGCCGTCCAGATCGACCGCCTCGCCGCCGCTGCGACCGCCGCCGAAACCCGCCTCGGCTGCCTTATCGACGTCGATCTTGGCCAGCGCCGCACGGGGATTGCCCCCGAAGCTGCACCGGCGCTTGCGGTCCGCGCTTCTGCTCTCTCGTCGCTTCGGTTCGAGGGCCTGCAATGCTATCTCGGCCATCTCCAGCACCTGCCTGATCCGGACCGGGCAAAGGCCCATGGCGCTGCCATGACCGAGCTCGCTGCCCTCGTCGCCACGCTCCGCGCCGCCGGCCTCGCACCCGCAACCGTAACCGGCGGGGGCACCGGGACAGCTGCCCTCGACCTTGCCTCGGGCATTTTCACCGAGCTCCAGGCCGGCAGCTACGCCTTCATGGATGTCCAGTATGCCGAGGCTGGCGTAAGCTTCACACCGGCCCTCTTCCTTGCTGCAACCGTCGTCTCCGCCAACCACAAGAGCCATGTGACAGTCGATTGCGGTCTGAAGGCGCTTGCTGCGGATGGCCCGCTGCCCCGGGTCGTCGCGGGCGCGGCCGAAGGCAGCCGCTTTGCCTTCATGGGCGACGAGCATGGCGCCATCCTCCACCCCGCTGCTCTCCCGCACTTCGCCAAGACTCGGGATCCGCTCGCCTTCGCCGCCGCCGTCGCCCGGCTCGACTGCGATCCCGCCTTCCCCCGGTTTGCCGATGCGCCAGCCGAAGGTGCCCTAATCTGGCTCCAGCCCGGCCATGTCGATCCCACCGTCAATCTCCACGCCACCTTGCATCTTGCGGACGAAGACGGCAGGCTCGAGACGGTAGCAATCGATGCTCGGCGCCAGTCCTGATGCCAGCGCTGATGCGCCGGGCGTGACGGGCAGGTCGTGACCGAAAGGAGCGGCCGGCTCCGCCGCGGCGAACTTGCCTGGACTTTGACGGAAGCGGCCAACGAACCCTTCTTCAACCTCGTCATCCGCTACGTCTTCGCCCCCTATTTCGCTGCCACGCTAGCTGCCGGCACCGCGGCAGGCACCAGTCTTTGGGCCTATGCGGTTGGTGCCTCCGGCCTTGCCATCGCACTTCTCGCCCCCCTGACGGGCGCCATCGCCGATTCGGGCGCGCGCCTGAAACCCTGGCTCGCCGCTGCCGGGCTGGTCACGGCGTCAGCCGCCGGCCTGCTCTGGTTCGGTGTTCCCGGAACCCCTCTGCTTGCCATTGCCGCGCTCGTCTTCGTCGCTGGCATTGCCGCTGAGCTTGTCAACATGTTCGCCAACAGCCTGCTCGCCGTCGCCGGCAGCCGCGAGCGGCTTGGCTTCCTCTCCGGCCTTGCCTTCGGCCTTGCGCAAGCGGCCGGCCTCGTCGTCCTTCTTGTTACCCTCTGGCTCACCCGCCTTGACAGCTCCGTCCCCCATCTCGCCGACCGCATGGCCGGTCCGCTCGCGGCTGCTGCCGTCCTGCTCTGCCTTGGCCCCTATCTCCTCGTCGGGCCCGACCGCGCACCTGCACCCGGCCAGCGGCTTTCGCTGGGCAAGGGCCTTGCTGACCTCAAGGCTTTGCTTGCGCAAGCGTGGCAGGCGCCGCCGTTGCGCACCTTCCTCCTCGGGCGCATGTTCGCGGCCGACGGCATGGCCGTCGTCTTCGCCTTCGGCGCCGTCCTTGCTGGCCTCACCTTCGGATGGAAGGCGCGCGAGCTCGCCCTGTTTGGCTTCGTCATTACCATCTTCGGAGTCGCCGGCGGGCTTGTCGGTGCCTTCCTCGACCGCAGGCTCGGCGCCCGGCGCTTGACCCTCCTTGGCGTGGCACTCATTATGCTTGGCACTGTCTCGGTCGTGCTGACTGATGAAGTGCGCCTGTTCGGCGTTGCAACAGGAGTTGCACTCGGAAGACCGCTTGCCAGTCCGCAGGAATGGGGCTTCCTCGGAGCCGGCGCGCTCATCGCCGCGGGTGCCGCCTTCGCGGTTGCCGGCATGCGCACCATGATGGCGAACCTCGCTCCGCCTGACCGGCTGGCGAGCTACTTCGGCCTCTATGCTTTCGTCGGCAAGGCAACGGCCTTCGTCGGCCCCTTCCTGGTCGGCCTTGTCACCCAGTGGACGGGCTCGCTCCGGCCCGGAATTGCCGTTGCACTCGCCTTTCTTTGCATCGGCTTCCTCCTGCTCCGCAAGACAGGCTCGCAAAAGCCGCTATTGGCGCCCCGCGCGTGAAGGCGCAGGAAGGGGAGAAAGGAGAGCCCCGATGGATTTCGACTTGCCCGCCGACTTGCTCGCCTATCTTGCCGAGCTCGACGCCTTCATCGAGGCGGAGATCAAGCCCCTCGAAGCGGCTGATGACAATATCCGTTTCTTTGACCATCGCCGCGAATGGGCCCGGACTGACTTCGACAACGGCGGCCTGCCGCGCAAGGAATGGGAGGCGCTACTCGCCGAGGCGCGCCGCCGCGCCGACCGCGCTGGCCACTATCGCTTCGCCATGCCGCGCGAATACGGCGGCAAGGACGGCTCAAACCTGTGGATGGCCGTCATTCGCGAGCATCTGGCGGCCAAGGGCCTCGGGCTCCACAATGACTTGCAGAACGAGCATTCGATCGTCGGCAACAACCCCTTCATCCTCATGTTCCGCGACTTTGGCACGCCCGCCCAGCAGGCCGAATTCATTGAGGGGATGCTGCGCGGCGAGAAGCGGATCACCTTTGGTCTCACTGAGCCCAACCATGGCTCGGATGCGACCCACATGGAAACCCGCGCAGTCCCGGAGGTGCGCGACGGCATCGCCGGCTTCCGGATCGACGGCGAGAAGATGTGGACGACGGGAATGCATGTCGCAACCCACTGCGCCCTCTTTGCCCGCACGTCCGGCCAGGATGGCGACGCCGCCGGCATCACCTGCTTCCTCGTGCCGGCCAATGCACCAGGTGTGAAAATCGAGGAGTATCTCTGGACCTTCAACATGCCGACCGACCACCCGCGCGTCTCCTTCACGAACGTGTGGGTGCCAGAGAGCGCGATCTTCGGGCCCTTGGGCGGCGGGCTCGCGCTTGCCCAGCATTTCGTCCACGAAAACCGCATCCGTCAGGCTGCAAGCTCGCTTGGGGCGGCAAGCTACTGCATCGAGGAATCGGTGAAATATGCCCGCGCCCGGAAACCGTTCGGAAAGCCGCTTGCGGAGAACCAGGCGATTCAGTTCCCGCTGGTCGAGCTTGCAACCCAGTGCGAGATGCTGCGTCTCCTCATCCGCAAGACGGCCTGGGAAATGGACCGGATGTCGAAGCCCGAAGTTGAGAAAAAGCTCTCCGACAAGGTCTCGATGTGCAACTACTGGGCCAACCGCCTCGTCTGCGAGGCTGCGGATCGCGCAATGCAAGTCCATGGCGGCATCGGCTATTCGCGCCACAAGCCATTCGAGCATATCTACCGTCACCACCGCCGCTACCGGATCACCGAGGGCTCAGAGGAAATCCAGATGCGCAAGGTCGCGGCCTGGCTCTTCGGCTATCTCGGCCCCAGGCGCGCGCAGTTTAGGGCCGAGCTTCGGCAGGCAGCGGAGTAGGCAGTCTTCCGCGGGGAACCTGTTCCTAGAGGATAACCGCCGTCCCGGTCGCGGTGACCATGAGGATGGAGCCGCGTGCGCCAACTGACTCATAGTCAAGGCTGACGGAGACGACGGCATTGGCGCCGAGCTTCTCGGCTTCGGCGGCAATCTCTTGGAGCGCAGTTTCGCGGGCGTTGCGCAGCACCTCCTCATAGGCGCCAGCACGCCCGCCGACGATGTCGCGCACGGTCGCGAAGAGGTCGCGGAACAGGTTGGCGCCGACCACCGCCTCGCCAGCAACGAGGCCCAGATATTCGCGGATCGGCCGGCCCTCGATAGTCGGCGTAGACGTCACAATCATGCCTCGATCTCCCTCAAAGCGCGGGTGAGCATCACGCCAGCAAGGTGGGCGCGATAGTCAGCCGACGCATGGATGTCGGAGTTGAGGTCCTCGCGCGCAAGCGGCGGCACAGGCGCGCCAGCGGCGATCGCGGCCTCGGCCTCGGTCCAGCGGAACACCGAGTAGGCAACACCCGTCACAGCCACTCGAACGCCTTCCGGAAAGCGAGCGATCGCAACGCC
Source organism: Thermaurantiacus sp. (assembly GCF_053487655.1). Lineage (NCBI taxonomy): Bacteria > Pseudomonadati > Pseudomonadota > Alphaproteobacteria > Sphingomonadales > Sphingosinicellaceae > Thermaurantiacus > Thermaurantiacus sp. Next base: position 17,252 of record NZ_JBRCLD010000025.1, read on the forward strand.
AGCCAAGGCATAGCGCGAGGCAGGGTGGCGGAACTTGTGATAGGCAAAGCGCTCAGGCACGCGGAACTGGACTGCGGTCAAGATCTCCCCGTCGCCCAGCGCAGTTGCAAACATGCCCTGGAAAAAGTCATCGGCAGCATGGCTCCCTTCGCTTGTCTCGATGACAGCGTCGAGCGCAAGCGTGGCGGCAGGATAATCGGCCGCTGGATCATTGTTGGCGAGGCTCCCGCCCAGTGTGCCGCGCCGGCGGACCTGTGGGTCGCCGATGCCAGCGGCAAGGCGGGCAAGCCCCGGAATGGCGGCTGCCACCACGGGCGAGGAAGCGACATCGGCATGGCGGGCCATGGCGCCAATGATAAGCCGATCGTCATCACGCTTGATGGAATCAAGACCAGGCACGCCAGAGAGGTCAACGAGCGTCTCAACAGCGCGCAGGCCCGATTTCATGGCAGGAAGGAGCGTGTGGCCGCCTGCGAGGAAGGCGGCGTCACCGACAAAGGCGCGGCGGGCGGCATCAAGGCTTGTCGGCCTTGCAAGCGTAAAGGGGGTCATGCGCCCTCCTGCAAAAGACCGGCTTCGGCCATGGCGCGCGCGCCCTGGCGAATGGCAGAAACAATATTCTGGTAGCCGGTGCAACGGCAGAGATTGCCTTCGAGCTCGTGGCGGATTGTCGCCTCGCAGACGTCGGGCCCGTGGGTGCGGGCAATTGCGATGCCCGTCATCACCATGCCGGGCGTGCAGAAGCCGCACTGGAGGCCATGGGCAGCCTTGAACGCCGCCTGCATCGGGTGCAGCGCCTCCGGCGTGCCAAGCCCTTCGATGGTGACCACTTCCGCCCCGGCACAGCTTGCGACCAGCACCGTGCAGGCTTTCACCACCTCGCCATCGACCATCACATGGCAGGCGCCGCATTGGCTCGTGGTGCATCCCACATGCGTTCCTGTAAGCCCCAGATCCTCGCGCAGCCAGTCCACCAGCAGCCGGTGGTCGGGCACGTCTGCCGCGCGCTCGACTCCATTGACTCGCATCTGCCCCTCCTTCCTCAAGCCGCCTTGGGGGCCATGAAGGCGGCAAGCGCCGCCCCCTGTTCCGCGACCATCCGCCGGCCCTCGTCGCTTGCCCTGGCCCGTGCCCACCACGCCTTGAGGCCAGGGTGTGCGTCGAGCAGCTTCGCCGTGCCGAAGGTGCCGTCAAAGGCGTCCAAAAAGAAGAAGACCGGCATCAGCGTCGCATCGGCAAGGCTTGGTGTGTCGCCGGCCGCCCAGGCGGTGTCTGCGCCGCGCAGCGCCTCAAGCTGGCCGAGCGCATTGCTGAGCGCCTCGAGCGCCGCCGGCACCGCTTCCGGGTTGTCCCGCGCCCGGAAGATGGGGGTGAGCGCGGGTGCGAGATAGAGGTCCGCAAAGCGGGCAAGAAGCCGCGCCTTCGCCCGGGCCTTCGCGTCACCAGGAAGGAGGCTGGGGCCTTCCAGCACCTCTTCAAGATATTCGGCAATCACTGCTGATTCGGGGAGGTGGAAATCGCCATCGGCAAGGCAGGGCATCTTCCCGATCGGGTTCATCGCCAGATAGGCCGGCGACTTGAGCCCGCCTTCCGGCATCGCAACCGGCAAGTCATGGCCCTTCAATCGGGCAGCAAGCACTGCCCGCATGACATAGGGTGACAAGAGACTGCCATAGACTCGCATTCTTCTCTCCTCAGCCAAGCCCCAGGGCCGCCTTGTAGGTCTCAAGCAGCGCCTCTGCTTCGGCTCGCTTGTGGCTGTCCATGCGGCGCAGGCGGATGATCGCGCGCATCGTCTTCGGGTCATAGCCTTGGCCTTTGGCTTCGGCATAGACTTCGCGGACTTGGGCCATGACAGCGGCCTTCTCTTCTTCGAGCGTCTCGATCCGCTCGATGAACTGGCGCAGATGCTCGGAGGCGACGGTGGTCATGGGCGGCCGCCTAGCCCGCCGCCTTTCGCCCGGCAATGGCTTCGCCTATGCCGCATCCATGGATGCGCCGCCCCCAGCCAGCCGGACCGGTGCGCCTCCTGCAGCGTCCCCTGCCACTTCTCCTGCTGCTGCGCCAGGCGCGCCGGCGGGCACGCTCGGCGAACTGCTGCGGCTTGCCGGGCCGGTCATGGTCTCGCGCCTGGGCATTATGGCGATGGGCGTTACCGATGCGATCGTCGTGGGCCGACATTCGGCAGTCGAGCTCGGCTACCATGCGCTTGGCTGGGCGTTGACCTCCATCGTCCTCGTCGGCGGGATCGGGCTGCTCGTGGGCACACAGGTCTTGACTGCACGCCACCGCGGCGCCGGCCGGCCGGAGCGCACCGGCGCCGTTTTGCAGCGGGGAATCGGCCATGCGCTCGTCATCGGGCTCGTCTCGACGACCGCGCTGCTGCTCCTTGGCCCGCCAGCCCTTGCCTTCGCGCTCGAGGCCGAACTTGCCCGCGGCGCCGCGGCCGCCATGGCCATCTTCGCACTTTCGCTCACTCCCTATCTCGTGGCGGATGCGCTCATCTTCTGGTTCGAGGCGCATGAGCAGCCACAAAAGCCCGCAATTGCGCTGTGGCTTGCGAATGCTGTCAACCTGGCGTTGGCGCTGTGGCTGGTGCCCGGCTACGCGCCCTTTGGCGTGGAAGGCGCGGTTGGCGCTGGCTGGGCAACGCTTGGTGCGCGCAGTTTCCTCATGCTGACGCTCTTCGTGATGCTCGTCGCCTGGGCTCCGGCGCGCGGCTTCGGCGCGTTCCGCCGCCACCCGCCAAACCCGGCCGAAGCGCGCGAGCAGCGGCGCCTCGGCTATGCGGCCGGTGCGTCCTACGTGATGGAAGGCGGGGGCTTCTCGCTTCTCAATTTCATTGCCGGGCAAATCTCGGCGCTGACGGTCGCGGCCTGGGCGGTCGTTGGCAATGTCGCGGCCGTCGTCTTCATGGCGCCCTTGGGAATCGCGACTGCAACCGCCGTCCTTGTCGCCCGCTCGGTTGGCGCCAGGCATCTGCCCGGCGTGATCCGCGCCTTCAACCTCGGCATGGGCGCAGCCCTTGCGCTTCTCGCCGCCATCTCGGTGCTGCTATTCCTGGGCTCCGGCCCGCTTTCGCGTCTCTACACGGGGGATCCGCAAGTCCTTGCCACCCTCCCTGGAGCACTTGCGCTTGGCGCCCTCTTCTTCATGGCTGACGGAGCGCAGGTGGTTGCCGCCAATGCGCTCCGCGCCCGCGGCGACATCTGGTTTCCGACCATCATGCACGCTGTCTCCTACATTGCGGTCATGCTGCCGCTCGCCTGGCTGCTGGCCATCACGCTCGGCCTCGGGCTCAACGGGATCCTCTGGGCCGTCATCGTGGCGAGCTTCCTTTCGGCGGCGATGCTGTGGTGGCGGTTCCGCGCGCTCGGCGACCGGATGGCGGA
>NZ_JBRCLD010000026.1:0-11199 GCF_053487655.1 Thermaurantiacus sp.
GGCGAGGAGGAGGATGAGCTCCCAGTCTTCCTCTACACGCAAGACAAGGCCCGCTTCACGGGCATCGAGCTTGACACGGATCTTCGCCTCGTGCGCTGGGGCTCGAGCGAGGTCCGGGGCACGTTCCTGCTCGACTGGGTAAGGGCGCGGCTCGGCGACGGAAGCCCCGTGCCGCTCATTCCGCCGCTTCGCCTGCTTGCCGGGTTGGAGGCGGATCATGGCCCCTTTACCGGCCGCCTCGAGCTCGAACATGCAACGGGCCAGACCCGGGTTGCCGACTTCGAGCGGCCGACAGACGGCTGGACCATGGTCAACCTCGCAGTCGGCTGGAAGCCGCTCGGGCGCGACGATCGCACCATATTGATGGTGCAGGCGAACAACCTGTTCGATGTTGACGGCCGTCGCCATGCGAGCGCAATCAAGGATTTCGCCCCGCTTCCCGGCCGGGACATAAGGATGACCGCCCGCTTCAGCTTCTAAGCGCGTTGCCGCAGGGCACTGCCCTCAGCGCGGGCGCAGCTGGCGGGCCGCCGCGCGGCTCTATGGTCTCCGGCGCTCGCGGCCGTGGCGGCCCCTTTCTCGAGAGAAGGCGAAAGCCGCATCCCCCGGCTCGCGCAAAGCCACCGCCTGCGCCCGTGCGTTCGGGAAGACCTGGTCAGCCGCCGTGGAGGAAGTGCACCACGTCGCCGTCCTGCACGAGATAGGCCTTGCCCTCGGCGCGCAGCTTCCCCGCCTCCCGCGCCCGCGCCTCGCCTCCGAGCGCGACGAAATCCTCCCAGCCAACCGTCTCGGCGCGAATGAACTTCGTCTCGAAGTCGCTGTGGATGACGCCCGCTGCTTGCGGTGCAGTGGTGCCCTTCTTGATCGTCCAGGCCCGTGCCTCCTTCGGGCCAGCGGTGAAGAAGGTGATGAGGCCGAGGAGATCATAGCCGGCGCGGATGACCCGGGCGAGACCGGTCTCGGCCAGGCCCAAGTCGGCGAGGAAGGCGGTGCGGTCTTCTGGCGCAAGCGCGACAATCTCGGCCTCGATCGCCGCTGAGACGACCACCGAGGCTGCCCCCTCTGCTGCTGCCTTCTTGGCAACTTGTGCCGAGAGCGCGTTGCCAGTTGCAGCCGATCCCTCGTCCACGTTGCACACGTAGAGCACAGGCTTTGCGGTCAGGAGCTGGGCTTGGGCGAGGTGGCGGGCCTCGTCCGCATCGCGGGGTGCAGCAAGCCTTGCGGGCGTGCCAGCGCGCAAGAGCTCGAGCGTCTCGCCGAGGATCCGCGCCGCGGATTTCGCTTCCTTCTCCCCGCCTTGCGCCTTCTTGAGGAGGGTTGGCACCCGCCGCTCGAGGCTGTCGAGATCGGCGAGCATCAGTTCAGTCTCGACGGTTTCAGCATCCGCAATCGGGTCCACGCGGCCTTCCACATGCGTGATGTCGCTGCCCTCGAAGCAGCGCAGCACATGGACGATCGCGTCGACCTCGCGGATATGGCCGAGGAACTGGTTGCCAAGCCCCTCGCCCCTGGAAGCGCCGCGAACGAGGCCGGCGATGTCGACAAAGGCAAGCGTTGTTGGCACGATCCTTGCCGAGCCAGCGACGCGGGCAATTGTCTCGAGCCGTGGGTCGGGCACGGCCACCTGGCCGACATTGGGCTCAATGGTGCAGAAGGGATAGTTGGCCGCTTCCGCTGCCGCGGTTTGGGTGAGCGCGTTGAACAGGGTGGACTTGCCAACGTTCGGCAGCCCGACGATACCACAGCGGAATCCCATCTCAGCCTCCAGGATATCGCCGCAAGGCGAGATCGTTCATGAAGCGCAGCGGGTCGCCTGCAGCAAGCAGGGGTGCGAGCTCGGCGATGTCGGCAAGAAGCGCGGCAAGCGGCTCCTGCTCCGCCTTCGTCCAGTTCCCGAGCACATGTGGTGTCACCCGGTCCCTGTCGCCGGGGTGGCCGATCCCGATCCGCACCCGCTCGAACTCGGCTCCGACATGCTGGATGATCGAGCGGATGCCATTGTGCCCGGCAGCTCCGCCGCCGGTCTTCACCTTCACCCGGAATGGCGGCAGGTCGAGCTCGTCGTAGAAGACGGTGAGCGCCTCGGGCGCGAGCTTCAGGAACCGCAGTGCCTCGCCCACGCTCCTCCCGCTTTCGTTCATGAATGTCATTGGTTTCAGAAGCAGCACGCGCGCCTCGCCGAGCCGGCCTTCGCTTGCGAGGCCCTGGAACTTTACCCGCCAGGGTGGGAAGCCATGGGCGGCGGCAATGGCGTCCAATGCCATGAAGCCCACATTGTGGCGGTGCCCGGCGTAGGCCGGGCCGGGGTTTCCCAGCCCGGCGAAGAGCCGCATCGTCAGGCCTGCGCCTCGCCCTCGGCGGCGGCGTCCTCGGCCTTGAGACCGGAGGGCGCCACGATGGTGGCGATGGTGAAGTCGCGCTCGATGACTGGCTTTGCGCCTTCAGGAAGGGTGACAGCCGAGATGTGGATCGAGGCGCCAATGTCGAACCCCGTCACATCGACCACGAGCTCTTCCGGGATGCGGTCTGCGGGCACGCGCAGCTCGACTTCGTGCCGGACCACGTTCAGCACACCGCCACGCTTCAAGCCAGGGGAGGCCGCCTCGTTCACAAAGGTGACGGGCACTTCGACGGTCACCAGCGAGTCCGCACCGATGCGCAGGAAATCGGCGTGGATCGGCCGGTCGGTGACGACATGGAACTGGACATCGCGCGGCAGCGTGCGATGGCGGGCGCCATCCACTTCAATCTCGACCACCGAGTTCATGAAATGGCCCGTGGCAAGCTGCTTCACGAGCAGCTTCTCCTCGACATGGATGGCAAGCGGTGGCTCCTTGCCACCATAGATGACCGCAGGGACGCGGCCTTGCCGGCGCATCGCGCGCGAGGCTCCCTTGCCTACGCGCTCGCGTGCTTCCGCCGGCAGCGTCAGCACTTCAGACATGGTCTTCTCCAGCTTGGTCCCGCTGCCTCCAGGGTGCAATCGGGAAGGGAGGGCCATAGGCGAAGCGGGGCGGGGAGGCAAGCGCCAGGAATGGAAGCCCTTGTCGCCAATGCATGGCGGCCATGCCTCGGCAGTTTGAGTGAATGCGTTTCACTCGCAAAAAATCGCTTGCCTGGGCCGGGGCGGGTCGCTATCCGCAACTGAGAACAAATCGCAAAAGACTCCCTATGTGCGCAAAAGCCCGATCCGTTGCCTTGCTGCTTGCCGGTCTTGTGCCAGTGGAGGCTTGGGCTGCGCCTGAGCTGGAGTCCGCTGGCGAACCGGCCGACTCGCTTGCGCCGTCGGTCGCTTCCGTTCTGCTCGCTGCTGCCTCCTCGACTCCTGCGGATATCATTGTCATCGGCGCGCCTGAACGGCTTTACGAGATTGCTGGCTCGGGCGCTGTCATTACCGAGGAGGATCTTGCGCGATCCCGCGTCTTTACCGTCAACGAGGCGCTGCGCCAGGTGGCTGGAATCTTTCCTCGTGACGAGGAGGGCGTGGGGGCGCGGCCCAACATCGGCATCCGTGGCCTCAATCCCACCCGCTCAACCAAGGTGCTGCTGCTCGAGGACGGGATCCCGCTCTCCTATGCCCCCTATGGCGACAATGCGAGCTACTACCACCCGCCAATCGAGCGGTTCGAGCGAGTCGAGGTGCTAAAGGGCGCAGCACAAGTCCGGTTCGGGCCCCAGACCATTGGCGGAGTCATCAATTACATTACGCCTGCACTTCCCGACGAACTGACCGCCGAGGTCGCAGGGCAGGGCGGCAACCTCGGCACCTGGGCCGTCGACGGCAAGGTCGGCGGTCCGCTCGCTGGCGGCCGTGTTCTCCTCCACGTCAACCACAAGGAGAGCAATGGCAGCCGAGTCAACCAGCGCCTGCGCTTTACCGACATCTTCCTGAAAGGCGCCTGGGATCTCGGTGACCGCCAGTCGGTGACGGTCAAGCTCTCGCGCTTCAACGAGGGCAGCGATGTCACCTACTCCGGGCTGCGCCGCTCCGAGTTCGCAGCCGATCCGCGCGCCAACCCCTTCGTCAATGACCGCTTCGATACCGTGCGCTGGGGCGCGAGCCTTGCCCACCTCTTCAACATCGCCGATGCTGTCGCGCTGCGGACGACGGGCTATTACTTCTCCTTTGACCGAGACTGGTGGCGGCAGTCGTCCAACTCGAACCAGCGCCCGAACGACGCGTCCGATCCGGCCTGTGGGGGCATGGCCAATCTTTTGACCAGCTGCGGCAACGAAGGCCGACTTCGATACTATGATACCTGGGGTGTTGAGGCTCGCCTCACCCTTGATCACTCTGGGGCCGTCGGCGGCGAGACCGAAATCGGGCTGCGCTGGCACAGCGAGGACCAGGCCCGCCGGCAGTGGAATGGTGACACGCCAAATGCGCGCACGCCTGGAACCTCGGTCAACGCTGGCGTGCGCGAGAACAACCTGCGCGAAGCTCGGGCCTTCTCCGCCTTCGTCCAGTCCCGGCTCGCCTTCGGCCGGCTTGCGCTCACCCCTGGCCTCCGCGGCGAGTTTATCGAATTCACGCGCGTCAACCTTCCCATCGACGTGATTGCTGGCGGCCGGCCGACGGGGGCCAAGACCCTCGTCACCACGGGCAAGACCCGCCTGTCCGAGATTATCCCCGGCTTCGGCCTGACCTTCGACCTTGCCGAGCGCCTTGTCCTCTACGGTGGCATCCACCGCGGCTTCGCCCCGCCAAGAGTCGAGGACATCATCACGGTCACTGGTGGCTCGGTCGAACTCGACCCGGAGCTCTCCTGGAATGGCGAGATCGGGATCCGTGGCACGGTGGCCCCTGGCCTCAACCTTGATGCCACGGTCTTTACCATGGACTTTGAGAACCAGATCGTGCCTGCCTCGGTTGCAGGCGGCGTTGGTGCCACCCTGACTTCGGCTGGCGAGACGGTCCATCGCGGCGCCGAACTGTCGCTCGCATGGTCAAGCCTCGCCGGAGGCCTCACCCGCGATACCGATATCTTCGCCCGCGCTGCCACCACTTGGGTGAAAGATGCCCGCTACGCCTCGACTCGCATTGCAACCCCGCCCTGCTTTGATGGCGCCACACTTGGAACGCCAGTTTCAACCGGCCGTGGCCCCATCCCCTGCGGCGTGCCGCGCGATGTCAATGGCAATCGCTTGCCCTACAGCCCGGAATGGCTGGTCAATGCAGCGCTTGGGGTTGAGCATCGTGGCTTTACCGCCCAGGTCGAGGTTGTCGGCCAGACCGCGGTCTTCGCTGACGATGTCAACCTCATCCCCGTGACCCCCGACGGCCAGCGCGGCCGGATCCCCGGCTGGGCGGAAGTGAACCTCGCTGTCTCCTACGGCCCGCCGCAGGGAAATTGGGAAGTGTTTGCAACCGTCAAGAACATCGCCGACCGGCTGATCATTGTCGATCGCGCGCGCGGGATCCTCCCAGGGCTGCCACGCCTGGTGCAAGCAGGAGCGCGTCTCAAGTTCTGACCGCGGGGGCTTACCCCTGCCGGGCAAGATGCAAGGGGCAAGCTCGCTGCCAGGCTGCAGGTAAAGGGACAGGAGGTCGGGCAGTGCGCGTAGCAATCTCGAGCGCCAGCAAAGCCGCTGGCCGACAGCGCGGCGAACCCGCCGGCACGGTGTAGGGCGCCCTCTGCGCGCCTGGTCTACAGGCCTGCCCAACCGACTGCCCTTCCGAAGGCGCGGGGACAAGACGCGCACCTGGGCCGACGCCTGAGAGTCAGCGGCGGCGCGTTGCTGGCTGGCTGGGCGGTTGCAGCATCACCCGCTCGGCCTTGAGGCCATGGAGGCGCTCGAGGAGATCGAGGAGATTGCCGGGGCCGGCAAGGTGGCCGGCGCCCACGGCCACGAACACGCGCCCGGGCCGCTGCATCCGCTCGGCAATCCAGGCAGCGAAGCGGGCATCGCGGTCTTTGAGCAGCATCTGCCGTAGCATGGGCGAGCCCTCGAAGTCGCGGTTGATCCGCTCGGCCAGCCGTTCGGTGCGGCCAGCAAGCCAGTCATCGACCATCGCGCGCGACTCGCCATGGGAGTCGGTAAGGCCGTCGAGAGTCGCCAGAAGGAACAGACGCTGGTCGGCTTCAGAGAGCACGTCGAAATAGGCAAGCTGCTGCTCGACGGTCTCGAGGCCCTCGATCGGGATCTTCCGCAAGCGCGCGCGTTCCGTCAGCACCGCCTCGACACCGATCGCAGGGTCGAGCCCGTTCATTGCCGACTGGAGGTTGGCGAGTGTCAAGGCCACATACCAGGTCTTGAACTGGTCGAGGGGGCCGGGGTTGAGCCGGGCGAGCGCTTCGGCAAGCGCTGGCCGGCTCGCTTCAGGAATACGGGCGGACAGCGGCTCAGCGGTTGGCCGGCGCGCCATCCGGAGCGTCAGCCCCATCATTGCGACTGGATCGGTCGGCAGTACGGTCTCGAGCACAAGTGTCTCGGCGCGGTCCACGGCGTCGAGCACGTGGGGCCGGAACCAACGGGTGCCGCGCGGCAGGGCGTGGACAGTGCCGAAGACATGGATGGTGGTATCGGCGTCCTTCAGAACCCACAGCGCTGGTGTCGCAGGCTCTGTTGCTGGCCGCGCTGAGGCGGTCCGTCCCGCCGGCAGCGCCATCAGCAGCACCACCAGAAGCAGGCGGATCATGCAGCGACAGAGCCCTTGGCCGGCCAGTAGCGGTCCTTCAGCAACCGCTTGTAGAGTTTGCCAGTGTCGTGGCGGGGCAGCTCGGGGTCGAAGTCGACGCTTTTGGGGCACTTGATGTGGGAGAGGCGCGCCCGGCACCAGGCGATGAGCTCGGCTTCGAGAGCCGGCCCGGCATCGGCCCAGTTGCGCGGCTGCACCACGGCCTTCACGGCCTCGCCGAGCTCCTCGTCGGGCACGCCGATGACGGCGACATCGGCTACCTTCTCGTGCATGATGAGAACATTCTCGGTTTCCTGAGGGTAGACGTTCACGCCTCCCGAGATGATCATGTAGCTCGCCCGGTCGGTCAAGAAGAGATAGCCGTCCTCGTCGACATAGCCGATGTCGCCGAAAGTGGCGCCATGCTCCCCGGTCACTTCCGCCGTCTTTTCAGGATCATTGTGATAGGCAACTGGCGGCCCGCCGTAGAAGTAGATCCGCCCCTCCCGCCCTGGGGGAAGCAGATTCCCGTTCTCATCAAGGATGCGGATTTCGCCAAGTAGCGACTTGCCAACACTTCCCTTCTTGCGCAGCCATTCCTGCGGCGTGATGGCCGTGAACCCGGCCCCCTCGGTTGCGGAATAATATTCGAAGATCCGGGGTCCCAGCCAGTCGATCATCCGCTCCTTCACTTCGATGGGGCAGGGTGCAGCCGCATGGATGATCGCCTCAATCGAGGAGAGGTCGTGGCGGGTGCGGCTCGCCTCGGGAAGCTTCAGGATGCGGACGAACATGGTCGGCACCACCTGGCTGTGGGTCACCCGGTGCCGCTCGATGAGCGCGAGGTAGAATTCCGGGTCGAACTTCTCCATGACGACGACGGTCCCGCCGAACTTGTGGACCGCCATGCAGTAACGGAGCGGCGCAGCATGGTAGAGCGGCGCTGGCGAAAGATAGACCATATCAGGCCGAAAGCCGAACAGCATCCCGACAAGGCCAGTCAGCGCGTCCGGCTGGTCGATCGGTCCTTCGGGGAGCGGGCCGATGATGCCCTTGGGCCGGCCCGTGGTGCCGGAGGAATAGAGCATGTCGCGGCCCGAGCTCTCGTCGGCGATCCGGGTCGCCGGCTGGGCGACGAGACTGTCCTCGAGGCTGGCGAAGCCGGAAATGTCGCCACCGCGCGCGAACCGGTGGGGCACCTCCGGCAGCTCGCGCGCCACCCCCTCGAGCTCGGCCGAGACGACAAGGAGCTTTGCCCCGGAGTCGGTCACGATATAGCCGGCCTCGTCGGCAGTGAGCTTGGTTGAGATGCAGGTGTAAATGAGGCCGGAGCGCTGTGCCGCCCAGCACAGTGGCAGATAGTCGATGCTGTTCAGCATCATATAGGCAACCGTGTCGCCGCGCTTGAGGCCGCAGGCGCGGAACAGCTGCGCCGCCTGGTTAGAGCGCGCCTCGAGCTCGGCATAGGTGAGCGACTTGCCGGTCCCGCCCATGATGAGGGCAGGCTTGTCGGGCATGCTGGTGGCGTGATGAAATGGATGCACGGTTGGACCTCCCTTTGCCGACCATCTAGAGCGATGTGGCAGCGAAGGGAGAGGCCATGACGACCGTTCACACGCGCACCTGCCATATCTGTGAGGCCAATTGTGGCCTGCTCGTCGAACTCGACGGCCGGCGCGTGGTGTCCATCAAGGGGGATCCCGACGATGTGCTGAGCCGGGGCCACATCTGCCCCAAGGCCACCGCCATCGCCGACATCGAAACCGACCCCGACCGGCTGCGCATGCCCATGAGGCGTGTCGGCCGCGACTGGGTGCCCGTCTCCTGGGAGGAGGCCTTCGCCGACATCGGCGCCCGCTACGCCGACATCAAGGCGCAAGGGTTCGAAGGTGCGCTCTACATCGGCAATCCGACCGCCCACAATTACAGCCTCGGGATGGCCTTCCCCGGTCTCAAGAAGGCGCTCGGCACCCCCAATGTCTTTTCGGCCTCAACGGTTGACCAGATTCCGCAGCAGCTAGTCCAGATGTGGATGTACGGCCACAACGCGCTCTGGCCCATCCCCGACATCGACCGCACCCACTTCCTGCTCCTCATCGGCGCCAACCCCTTTGCCTCCAACGGCTCGACCTGGACGGTGCCGGGCGTCCGGGAGCGCGTGAAGGCACTCCAGGCTCGCGGCGGACGGCTCTTTGTCGTGGACCCGCGCTGCACCGAGACTGCCGAGGCTGCGGACCAGCATCTCTTCATCCGCCCCGGCACCGATGCGGCCTTTCTTGCTGCGCTTCTGCTTGCGCTCGACGAGGCCGGCCTTGTCGCGCCCGGCCGGCTCGCTGCGATGCTGGACGGTTTCGACGCGGCGCTTGCGGCGCTTCGGCGCTTCGATATCCCAACGCTTTCGGCCTTCTGCGGCATTGCCGAAGCTGACATCCGCGCGCTTGCGGCCGAACTCGGCGCGGGAATGCCAGCGGTCGTCCATGGCCGAATCGGCGTTTCGGTTGCGGAGTTCGGAACGCTCAACCACTGGCTCATCCAGCTCTTGAACATCGCAACCGGCAACCTCGACCGCGAGGGCGGCGCCATGTTCTCGACTCCCGCCATCGATCTCGTCGCCGGCTCCGGCCCCGGCAACCGCGGCCGCTATCGCTCCCGCGTCTCCGGCCACCCCGAGCTTCTGGGCGAGTTCCCGGTCGTCGCGCTCACCGAGGAAATCACCACACCGGGCGCGGGCCAAGTGAAGGCGCTTGTCGTTGTCGCTGGCAACCCCGTCCTCTCCTGCCCGGATGGCGGTGCGCTCGATGCAGCGCTTGAAACCCTTGATCTCCTGGTTGCGGTCGACATGTATGTGACGGAGACCAGCCGCCACGCCCACTATATCCTCCCGCCCTGCGGGCCGCTCTCCAAGGATCATTATCCGCTTGCGCTCGGCCCCATCGCTGTCCGCAATTTCGCGAAATATTCGCCAGCGCTGCTGCCCGTGCCGGAGGGCGAGAAGACCGACTGGGAAATCGTCACCGAACTCAGCCGCGCGCTCGCGCAGGCGCGCGGGCTTGCGCCGGCCAATCCGGTCCCGCCGCGCGTGCTGCTCGATGGCATGCTGAAGCGTGGCGGCCTCAGCCTCGAAGCGCTCGAAGCCGCTCCCCACGGCATCGACTTGGGGCCGCTCGCGCCTGGCCGGCTGCCGGGGCGCCTGCGGGAAGGGGTGATCCGCTGCGCGCCGGCCGAATGCTTGGCGGATCTCGACCGGTTTGCCGCAGCGCTCGCCGTGCCGGCGCAGGGTCTCCTCCTCATCGGTCGCCGCCACATCCGCTCGAACAACTCATGGCTCCACAACAGCCGGCGCCTCCTGAAGGGCCCAGAGCGCTGCACGCTTATGATCCACCCCGATGATGCCCGCGACCGGGGGATCGCCGATGGCACCCGGGTTCGCGTCACCAGCGCCGCCGGAAGCGTCGAAGTGCCGGCCGAAGTGACAGAGGCCATCATGCCCGGCACGGTCTCGCTTCCCCATGGCTATGGCCATGGTCGCGATGGCGTGCGCTTGTCGGTTGCAAGGCAGCGCCCGGGCGCCTCCATCAACGATTTGACCCGCCGCGACCGCTTCGACCCGCTGTCCGGCAACGCCGCCCTGAACGGCACCCCGGTCAATGTCGTGCTGGCGGCGTGACGCACGCGCGCGGCTGGCCCGTCGCCGAGCGCTGGCTCGCCGCGGCCACGGCCGCGGGGCTGCTGTCGCTCCTACTCGTCAACGTCGAGGCGCTGCTCCCCGGCGCCGGCCGCGAACTCCGCCCGCTCGCGACGGTGCAGCCGGCAGCACTTGCCGCGCTGGCGCTGCTCGCCGGGAATCGCCTTGCGCCGACGCTTGGCCTCGGGCTGCCGCTGCTCCACGCGCTGGCATCCGGCGGACCGGCCAGGGAGATCCTTCTGCGCCAGCTTCGGGTGGCCGTCCCGGTCGGCATCGTCACGGCGGGCCTGTTGCTGGCCTGGAATGCGCGCATGGTCCCGGAGCTTGCCGCCGGCGAAGCCGGTGCCGCCTTCGCCGCCGTCCGGATTCCGCTCGTCACCCGCCTGCTCTACGGCGGCATCGTCGAGGAAGTCCTGCTCCGCTGGGGCGTGCTGACCGGGCTGCTGTGGCTTCTCTGGCGCGCCGCCGGAAGGCCGGAGCGGCCGACGCCGCGGCAGGCATGGGCAGCGATCGCTGGCGCCGCCCTCCTGTTCGGCCTCGGGCACCTGCCGCTCCTTGCCCTTCTCGTTCCGGATCCGGCGGCATGGAAGGCGGCAGCGGTCGTGCTGGCCAACGCGGCTCCGGGCCTTGCCTTCGGCTGGCTTTTCTGGCGGCTCGGGCTCGAGGCCGCCATTCTCGCCCATGCTCTCGCCCATCTCCTCGCGTGGATTGGCGGGCGCCTGGTCTGAACCGGGCGGGCTTTCCCTTGGTCGCTGCACCCGCTAACGGCCCGGCCCGTGGGCACGCCGGCCAGCTTCCAGGACCTGATCCTGACCCTTCACGCCTATTGGGGCGAACGCGGCTGCGCGATCCTCCAGCCCTATGACATGGAAATGGGCGCCGGCACCTTCCACCC
>NZ_JBRCLD010000027.1:0-7271 GCF_053487655.1 Thermaurantiacus sp.
GTGGAAAACGTCGCCTCGGGCTCGGTCACTCCAATCTCGGTGCCAGCCACGCGCGCTGTGTAGCCAGAGAGGAAATGATACATCGCCTGCTCGGGCGTAAGCTTGGCAATCGGCGGCAAGATGCCGAAGGCATCTGCTGTGAGCATGATGATATTCTTGGGCACTGGCCCCAGATTGTCGGGGCTGGCATTGGGAATGAAGTCGATCGGGTAGCTGCCGCGGCTGTTCTCAGCCAAGCGGTTGTCGTTGAGATCGATTGCGCGCGTGACAGGATCGATGACGACATTCTCAAGAATGGTGCCAAACCGCTTCGTCGTTGCATAGATCTCGGGCTCAGCCTCGGGCGACAGGCGGATCATCTTGGCATAGCAGCCACCCTCGAAGTTGAAGACTGCCGTATCTGACCAGCCATGCTCGTCATCACCGATCAGCGTCCGGTTGGCATCGGCTGAAAGGGTGGTCTTGCCGGTTCCCGAAAGACCGAAGAAGATCGCGGTGTCGCCCCTGGGGCCAATGTTGGCCGAGCAGTGCATCGGCATCACCCCTCGCGCCGGCAGCAGATAGTTGAGAATCCCGAAGGCGGATTTCTTCATCTCGCCAGCGTAGCGGGTGCCGCCGATAAGGATCAGCTTCTCGCTGTAGCTGACGGCAATCACCGTCTCGCTCCGGCAGCCGTGCCGCGCCGGGTCTGCGCGGAAGGAGGGAAGGTCAATGATGATATATTCGGGCGCATAGCCGACGAGTTCCTCCAGCCTGGGCCGGACGAGGAGCGTGCGGATGAAGAGCGAATGCCAAGCAAGCTCGGTAATCACCCGGACGTTCACACGGTGCTCGGGCTGCGAGCCGCCGAACAGGTCCTGGACGAAAAGGGTCTCACACCGGCCAAGCGCCGCCAGGAAATCGGCCTTGAGAGCTGCGAAATGGGCCGGGTCCATCGGCCGGTTGGTCTTCCCCCACCAGACGGTCTCCGCAGTCTCGAAGTCCCGGACGATGAACTTGTCGGCAGCAGACCGCCCGGTATGAGGCCCGGTTTCGACCACGAAGGCGCCGTCCTTCGAGAACAGGCCCTCGCCTCGTGCCACGGCCAGCTCGAGCAGCGGTGCCGTGCCGAGATTGGCGTGGATCTTGGCCGCCGTTGCAATGCCGAGCCCCAGCCGATCGGAGGTTCCTGATCCCATTACGCTCGTCCTTCTGCCGTAACCGAACTGGCAAATGCCGAAGGGGCGGGCCCACAGGCGGGCCCGCAAGAGAAGAGACCCTTGCGAGCTTTGTCGCAGGGTTGCAAGGGTCCGCCAGAAAATTCCTCGCGAATTCGGGAGCCGGGAGCTATGTGGCAGCGACATGCAAAGGCCCAAGTGCCATTGCGAAGCTTTGCGGGCCTGGCAGCAGCGGATGCAGCCGAATGACAAGGCCGGCCACGGACGCGCTGGCGCCAGTCGTCGCGCTTGTGGATGATGATCGCCACATCCTGACATCTGTCAGCCTCGCGCTCCAGGCCGAGGGCTTCGTCACGCGGGTCTATGCTGATGGTGAGACGGGCCTGCGCGCCCTTCTTGACAACCCGCCCGACCTTGCTGTGGTCGACATCAAGATGCCGCGGCTCGACGGGATCGAGCTCTTGCGCCGGTTGCGCGAGCGGTCGCGCTTGCCAGTCATCTTCCTCACTTCCAAGGATACCGAGATCGACGAGGTGCTGGGGCTTGCCATGGGTGCCGACGACTATATTGGCAAGCCCTTCTCGCACCGGCTTCTGGTCGAGCGGATCCGTGCCGTGCTGCGCCGCACCGACCGGCGCGAGGACCAGGACGAGGAAGGGACTGGTGAGGCCGCCATGGTCCGCGGCCGCCTCACCATGGAGCCGGCCCGGCATCGCGTGACCTGGGATGGCAAGGAGGTCGCGCTGACCGTGACCGAGTTCCTGATCCTTGACGCGCTCGCCCAGCGTCCGGGCTTCGTGAAGTCGCGCGATGCCTTGATTGCCGTTGCCTATCCTGATGACACCTATGTCGACGACCGCACCATCGACAGCCACATCAAGCGGCTCAGGAAGAAGTTCCGGGCCGTCGACCCGGGCTTTGCGGCCATCGAGACCCTCTATGGCGTCGGCTATCGGTTCGACCCGGATGGCTGAGGGCGCGCACGTGCCGCGCGGGCGGCAGTGGACATGGCAAACGCGCTTCGGCCTTGTCCGCCACCGTTCGCTTGGCGTGCGCATCCTCCTCGTCAACCTCGTTGCCCTGATCGGATTTGCGATCGGGGTCTTCTACCTCGACAGTTTCCGCGAGCGCCTGCTGGCCACCCGCCAGGCGGAGATGATCAGCCAGGGGAGCATCATCGCCCAGCTTCTGGTCGAGGAACCTGATGCCGGCGCGCGGATTGCGCGCCTGGCCTTGCCCAGGGCTACGCGCGTCCGGCTCTACCGGCATGACGGCGCGCTCGCGGCCGACAATTGGTCGCTGCCAGGCTCTCGGCAGTTCGTCCTCGAAGACCCCACGACCGAGGGGTTCCGCCGTACCACAGCCCGCATGCTCGACCGTTTTGTCGAGGTGGCAAGTCTCGGGTCGCGGATCCCGGAGTGGCGGGAGCCGGCTGTCGACCGGCTGCAGTCCTGGCCCGATGCCGTGGCCGCGGTTGCGACCGGCCGGCCAAGCGCATCCGTCGGCCGCGCTGCCAATGGCGCTGTCGTCCTGTTCGCCGCCGTGCCGGTGGGCGGTCGCACCAAGGCCCGTGCTGATGATCGTGCTGATGATCTTGCCGCCATCCTGCTCGTGTCGGATGCCGGCGATCTCGTCGAGACCGTGAGACAAGAGCGCGAGCAGACCTTCAAGCTGTTCCTCGCGCTTCTCGCAGCGAGCCTTCTCCTGTCGCTCTACCTTGCCCGCACCATCGTCCGCCCGCTTGGCGAGCTGGCACTTGCTGCCGGCCGGGTGCGCCGCGGCCGCGACCGCGATGTCGAGATCCCGCGCTTTCCCGAACGGCGCGACGAGATCGGCCGTCTGGCCCGGTCGCTTGCAGACATGACAGCCTCGCTCAGGCAGCGCATCGATGCCACGGAGGCCTTCGCTGCCGACGTCGCCCACGAGCTCAAGAATCCGCTTGCAAGCTTGCGCAGCGCCGTCGAGGCGCTCGGATCAGTGCATCGCCCGGAGCATCGTGCGCAGCTCTTTGCACTCATCTCCGATGATGTCGGGCGGATCGACCGCCTCATCAGCGACATTTCCGAAGGCGCACGGCTTGAGGCCGAGCTGTCGCGCATTCGGCTTGAGCCTGTCGATCTTGCCGCTTTGGTCCGCGGCATGGCAGCTGCACTGGGTCTCGTTACGCCCTGGTCTGACCGGCTCCGGCTGCACGTGGCTGCGCCGGCCGACGGCATGGCTTTGGTGCTGGCGGAACCCAGCCGGCTCGAGCGGGTAGTCGGCAATCTGCTCGACAATGCCGCGAGCTTCTCGCCCGAAGGAGGGCAGGTCACGGTTGCCGTCAGCGCCGGGCCCAGTCTCGTCGAGCTGCGCGTCGAGGATGAGGGCCCGGGTGTTCATCCATCGCTGGCGACTGCGATCTTCGACCGCTTTTACTCTGAACGTCCCGAAGGCGAGTCCTATGGTCGCCACAGCGGCTTGGGGCTTTCGATCGTGCGTTCGATCATCGAGGCGTTCGACGGCGACGTGTTCGTGACCAGCCGTGCCGACGGAGCATCCGGGGCGAGCTTCGTCGTGCGCTTGCCGCGGGTTCTCGCAACTGGCGAGCGGCTGGGCGGAGTGCGCGCGGCGGAAGGGGCACGCCCGGTTGTCGGGGCAGTGCAATGACCAGCACACGGGTGCATGCGACTGCGATTGCCACACCGGCCGGTGGCCTCCTGTTGCTTGGGCCGCCCGGGTCAGGCAAGTCGGACCTTGGCTTGCGGCTGGTTGAGGCTGGCAGCATCCTCGTGGCGGATGATCAGGTTCTCCTTGCGGCCGCAGCGGACGGGCTGGTTGCAACCTCGCCGCCTCGGCTCGCAGGTCTCCTTGAGGTGCGCGGGATTGGCCTCGTCCGGCTGCCATTTGTCCGGCAGGCGCCGATTCGCCTTGCGCTCGACCTCGCCGCCCCGCCGCAACGCTTGCCAGCGCCGCCCGATGGCTGGCCCCGGCGGGCCTTCGCTGGGGTGGCGCTGCCGGTCCTTGCCTTCAACCCGTTTGAAGCGTCAGCGCCAGCGAAGGCTCTTGCTGCGCTTGCGCTGCTCACCGAAGAAAGCGGTCATGGCTGGAACCCCCGATCCGCCTGATGGCCCGATGCCAGGGGGTCTGCAGCCGCGTCTTGAAAACGCGCCACATGTCATCGTGACCGGCCTGTCCGGCGCTGGCAAGTCGACCGTCCTTCGCGCCTTCGAGGATGCCGGCTTCGAGGCTGTCGACAATCTGCCGCTCGCACTGCTCCCAGCCCTGTTCATGGTGCCAGACGAGCATCCGGTCGCCGTCGGAGTGGACACGCGCACTCGCGCTTTTGCGCCCGAGCTCCTGCTCAACCGCATTGCCGAGCTTTCAACTGCGCGTCACCCGGTCCGGCTGCTGTTTCTCGATTGCGCTGATGATGTGCTTGCCCGCCGCTTTGGCGAGACTCGGCGCCCACATCCATTGTCTCCAGACCGGCCAGTCGCCGACGGGATTGCCCGCGAGCGCGAGGCCTTGGCGCGCCTGCGCGAGCGCGCGGACCTTGTGCTCGAGACGTCCGACATGAGCCCGCATGACCTCCGGCGCATTGTGCTCGAGCGCGTGCTCGGCGCAGTGCCAGCGATGCTCACTGTCACCATCTGTAGCTTCGGCTATTCGCGCGGGCTCCCGCGCGACGCTGATCTTGTCTTCGATGTCCGCTTCCTTTCCAACCCGCACTGGGATCCGGATCTTCGCTCCATGGACGGGCGGGAGCCTGCGGTTCAGTCCCATGTCGAAGCCGACCCGGCCTTCGCTCCTGCCTTTGCTCGCATCCTGGATTTGCTTCTCTTGCTGCTTCCCGGATACAGGCGCGAAGGACGAGCGTATCTGACCATCGCCTTTGGCTGCACTGGCGGGCGGCACCGCTCGGTCGCGTTCGTCGAGCGGGTCGGACGTGCGCTTGCTGCGGCCAACTGGCCAAATTTCGTGGTGCATCGCGACCTTGCGCACCCTTGAGAAAGATGGGGCGCTGCTTGGGCGCCCAGGAAGGACGAGAAATGATCGGGCTTGTGCTGGTAACCCATGGGCGGATCGGAGCCGAATTTGTCGCGGCACTTGAACATATCGTCGGCCCGCAGCCGCAATGCTGCGCGGTCAGCATCGATGCCGCCGACGACATGGAAGCCAAGCGCGCCGAGATTGCCGCAGCAGCTGCAGCCGTCGATAGCGGACGCGGGGTGATCCTCTTGACCGATACCTTCGGCGGCACGCCGTCCAATCTGGCCATCTCGCTCTTGGGGCGCGAGCGACTTGAAGTGATCGCCGGAGTCAACCTTCCCATGCTCATCAAGCTTGCAACGGTGCGCAAGGCCAAGACCGTCACCGAGGCCGTCGATCTCGCCCAGGAGGCGGGCCGCAAATATATCTCGGTTGCCAGCCGGCTGCTTGGGGAGGCAGCCTGAGCTTGGCTGTCGCTGGGCCGGTCGAGCTCCGAATTGCCAACCGGCGCGGGCTTCACGCCCGAGCAAGCGCCCGGTTTGTCACTCTTGCAAGCCAATATGCGGCAACTGTCCATGTCATGAAGGACGGCCAGGAGGTGCTGGGCACCTCAATCATGGGCCTTCTCATGCTGGGAGCAGCGATGGGCGAGACCATCGGCATTCGCGCCGAGGGTGCAGACGCCGAAGCAGCAGTTGCCGCACTCGCTGAACTGGTCCAGAACCGGTTCGGCGAGGAGTGACACCGCCGCCGTTGCCAAGAGGCGCAGGCGCGCCTTTGCGCCGGCAGCGCCAGGGGCCTCTCAAGCCTGCCCTGGCCTGAAGGCTTCAGCTTCCGGCTGGCTCGGACTGAAGCTGGAGATAATTCTGCAGGCCCATCTGCGCGATCATCTCCTGCTGCGTCTCGATGAAGTCGACATGCTCTTCCTCGGCGTCGAGGATCGAGACAAACAGCTCGCGCGAGACAAAATCACGCACGCTCTCGCAATGGGGAATGGCCTCTTTCAGGAGCGCGATCGCTTCATGCTCGAGGGCGAGATCGGCGGCCAAGATCTCGGGCACATTCTCTCCAATCCGCAGGCGATTGAGTGTCTGGAGATTGGGCAGTCCTTCAAGAAACAGGATGCGCTCGACCAGCTTGTCGGCATGCTTCATCTCGTCGATGGACTCATGATACTCATATTTCGCAAGCTTCTTCACACCCCAATTGTCCAGCATCCGATAGTGCAGGAAATATTGATTGATGGCGGTCAGCTCGCCCTTCAGCACGGCATTCAGATATTCGATCACCTTGGCATCGCCCTTCATGGCGCTCGCTCCTTTTCAGACTGTGGCTGTCAGATATCGCCGCATCTCCGGGTGTGCAAGCCTAAATCGCTGAAAAAACGCAAGTTTTTACCGTTTCGCAGAAGCGTTCGCAAAAAACGCGCTGGAATCCGTCTAGGAGCGCTCTAGAAGCGCTGTCACCATGGATGCAAAGACGGGAGCAGGTGACTGGCGGGCAACCGTTTTCCTGCCGCAGACCGATTTTCCGATGAGGGCCGGGCTGCCTGAGACCGAGCCCAGGCTGCTGGCCCGCTGGGAGGCGGAGGGCGCCTACGAGGCTCTGCGCAAGGCGCGCGCCGGGGCGCCGCGCTACATCCTCCACGATGGGCCGCCCTACGCCAACGGCGACATGCACCTGGGCCATGCGATGAACCATATCTGGAAGGATCTCGTGATCCGCACCCGGACCATGCTCGGGTTTGATGCGCCCTATGTGCCGGGCTTCGACTGCCATGGCTTGCCGATCGAATGGCGGGTTGAGGAACTGAACCGCGCCAAGGGCATCCGCAAGGGCGACATGCCCTTGACCGAGTTCCGCGCCCAGTGCCGGGCCTATGCCGCCCACTGGGTCGATGTGCAGCGCTCGCAACTGCAGCGCCTTGGCATGTGGGGCGAGTGGGACCGGCCCTATCTCACCATGGACTTCGCCGCCGAGGCCGCGATTGCTGCCGAGCTTCTGAAGTTCGCTGAGACGGGCCAGATCTATCGTGGCGCCAAGCCGGTCATGTGGTCGCCCGTCGAGCAGACGGCATTGGCCGAAGCCGAGATCGAATATGAGGAGATTGTCTCGACACAGGTCGATGTCGCCTTCGAGATCGTG
>NZ_JBRCLD010000028.1:0-6646 GCF_053487655.1 Thermaurantiacus sp.
GGCTGGGCGCGCGCGAAGGTGGAGACCAGCCCGACCCGCACCGGAAATCGTTACGGCTGCTTCCTTCCGGACCTGACCGGGTTGGCGAACGGCACGCCCGCGCTGGCCTCCAGAATCCGGAATAGGCCGCTGCCTCAGTCAGCGCAAGCGCGGGCAGTCGGGCGCCTGGGCCCTCACCGGCGGCGCAACCGCTCCCGGCACTGGCGCTTCTGGCTCCGCCAACTCGCCGAGCACCGCTGTCAGCGCAAAGCGGACCGGCTTCCTGGTGCGCTTCTCGGAGACTGGCGGGCTGCCGAGAAGCGCCGCCCGGACCGAGGCCGGACAGACCGTCTCGACACTGCCAGCGAACAATAGCCGCCGGTCCGCCCCCGGCGAGAAGGTGCCTGAAACGCGCACCACCTCGCCCTCGCGGTCGGCAATCACCAGCTCGCGAAGCTCGGCGGTCCCCCCAGCCTGCCATGTCGCCACACGCCGAACCGGCGCGCGCGCTGTGAGATCAAGCGCAGCCGAAAGGCTTACGGCCTCCCCTTCTCCGAACCGCAGCGCAACGGCAGAGAGTATGAGCTGCGCCTGCACCGGCAAGGTTGCCGATTGATCCGAAACCACATTTGCTGGCGTCTCGCGCACATGCACTTCGAGCCTTTCCGCCCGAGCCGGCACTGGCAGGAACTCGGCTCTCAGGCGCGCTGCCTCGAACACTGCGGACGCGCGCGCAATCCACCCCGAATCGAACCTGAGGCTCGCTTGCGCCGAAGGGGCCTCCAGCCCGAGCGTTGCACCGCGAAGACCGGTGAGCGCTATTCGCGGCGCCGCAAGGTTGATGACTTGCCGGTCGACCCGCCAAGGCTGGCGGTTGACAACCATCGCCTCGGCAGCAAGCCGGGCTGTGACGGCCTCGCCCGCGCGCTCCAGCTGGACCGGCCCTGTGCGGGCTTCGAGCCGATAGGGAAAGCCGCCGAGCGCAATTGGCGTGCCGGCCGGCAACAGCGCCAACAGCGCCGTCTCCAGCCGGTCGCGCCATTGGCTCCAGGCGAGATACCAGCCTGCAATGCCAAGCAGCAGCGGCACCAGCGTGAGCCACAGGGGCGGCCTTGTCATTGCGCGCGCACTGCAGCCGTCCGCGGGTCAGCATTGATGGCGGCATGGACCAAGGCCTCCATCTCCTCCTTGGGCAAGCCTGGCGGGATTTCGGGCTGGAAGGCAAGAGTCACCGTGCCCGGCTGCTTCACAAGGCCCTTGCCCCAAAGCCGGCCGGAATCAAGCGCAACCGGCACAATGGCAAGCCCGGTCGTCTGATAAAGCGCGGCAAGCCCGGCCCGCAGCGGCGGTGCAGCCCCGACGGGCACGCGCGTCCCTTCCGGAAAGATGAGGATGGGCCGCCCGGCACCAACGCGCTCCTTGGCTTCACGCAAGAGAAGCTTCAATGCTGCCGTCCCGCGTGAACGGTCTACGCCGATCGAGCCATGACGCCGGGCGATGAAGCCCCAGACCGGGATGTCGAGCAGCTCCTTTTTCATGACCACGGCCGGACGCCTGAAGAGATAAAGGGTCAAGTAGGTCTCGAATGCCGACTGGTGCTTGAAGGCCACCAGGCAGGGATGCTGCGGCACTGCCCCGCGCACCTCGAGCCGCACGCCCGCGAGCACCCTTGCGCACCAGACGAACCAGACCGACCACAGATGCGATCCCCTTTGCACCACTGCTGGCGAAAAGGGTGCCGCAGCAGCGATGAATAGGGCGAGCGGCACTGTGCCACCAAGGAACACAAGGGCGAAAAGGAAGGACCTCAGACTAGCCATCCTCAGCCCAGCCCGAGCAGCAGCCATGCCGCCAGATACTTCCCATATTCGCGCATCAGAGTCCGAAGGTCAGGATCGGAGGCAACCGCATCGACGACAATCCCGACGTCCTCGGGCAACCGTGCAGCGATCTCGAGCCGGGCGCGGCGAGCGTGAAAGTCCGAGGTGATGACGCGGATGCTCCGGAACTGGTTCGCCTGCGCCCACACCGCCACTTCGGCTGCATTGGCCCGGGTATTTTCCGCCACAAAGCCGAGATCGACTGCTGCGAACTGCGCTTCGGACAAGCCCATGGCAGCCCTGAGCTCGTCTGGGCGCACCCTGCGATCAACTCCAGAGATGAGCAGGCGCTGTGCCAGTCCTTTCGCAAGCACCTCGCGCCCGCGGGCAAGCCTGCCCGGACCGCCAGTCAGGACTACAGCGCCATCGGTGACGAGACCCGGCGCCGCCGGCTGTGGGAGGGTGGCAGCAAACAGCAGGAACCCAAGGCTGACGCCGACCATGGCAAGCAAGGCAAAGACCACAAGCAGGTGCAACAGGCGGAACAGGCAGCCGGGGGGGGACCCGCGGCGGGAGCGATTGCGTTTGCGGGCCACGGCCGCCAGGCCTTACCGGCAGTGCTCCTAGGCCGCAATCCGCTAGCTGGCCTTCAACCTTGCTTGCTCTGACCACCAGATATGGTAGTCTATTTGCCATGAGACAGCTGATCTGCCCTAATTGTGGTAGCAGCTACGAGGTGCCGCCGGAACTGCTGGCGGGCAGGGACTCCCGGCCCCGGCGACTTCGCTGTCGCGTTTGCGCAACGATTTTCTTGCCTGCCGTGGCGCCGGATCCGAGCGCTGCGCCCGCCACGGCAGTGCCAAGCGCGCCAAGGCGCAGGTCTGCAGCAACCATTGCCGCCGCCATGCTTGGGATTGGCCTTGGGCTCTCGGGCGGTGCGCTCACCGCGCTCATGCTTCGCCCCGAGGTGGTCCAGGCACTTGCGGCCGACCCCCGCCTGCCGCTGCGCGCTCGGCAGCTAGCCGAGCAGCTGGCCGTCGTTTCTCTTCCTTCAGTATCCCTCCCAGCCTTTCTGCGCCCGAACTCGCCGCTCAGGTTCGAAGTCGCAAGCCGCCTTGACCGCCTTCCGGACGGTGCTGCCGTACTCGAAGTCGCTGGCGAGATTGTCAATCCTGGTCCAACGGCAGCCTTTCTCCCCGCAATCGAACTCCGCTTGGTTGACGCCTCTGGCCGGATGCTCGAGCGCCGCCATGTGCGCACTTCTGTCTCCTCCATCCCTGCAGGAGGCCGGATTGCCTTTGCAACGGTTGCTCTTCATCCCCCGCCCGGGGTGGCGAGCGCTCAGCTTGCAGCTGGGGGCGCTCTTCTCGACCCGCTCTGAAGCGCTGGCCCTTCTCAGCAGTTGCTCACTGGACCGGCTCCGCTATGGAGCGCAGGAGAAGAGGAGGAGCGGCCATGGAGTTCGCCTATTCGCCCCGGACATTGGAGATGCTGGAGCGCCTGCGCGCTTTCATGGATGCGCATATCTATCCAAACGAAGATCGCTACGCCGAAGAAGTGATGACAGGCGAGCGCTGGAAAGTCATCAAGCTCATTGAGGAGCTCAAGCCCAAGGCGCGCGAGGCGGGCCTTTGGAACATGTTCGTTCCCCCAGTCCATGCCGGAGGTCCTCCGGTCCACGAATTCCACTTCGAAGGCACGCCTTTGACCAACCTTGAATATGCGCCGCTCGCAGAGGAAATGGGTCGTGTCGGCTGGTCGAGCGAAGTGTTCAACTGCTCAGCGCCAGACACGGGCAACATGGAAGTGCTCGCCCGCTATGGCACGAAGGCCCAGCAGGACCAGTGGCTGAAGCCCCTTGCCGCTGGCGAGATCCGCTCCGCTTTTCTCATGACGGAGCCTGCCGTCGCCTCGTCGGACGCAACCAATATCGAGACCTCGATTGTAAAGGATGGCGACCACTATGTGATCAACGGCCGCAAATGGTGGTCATCTGGTGTCGGCGACCCGCGCTGCAAGGTCGCAATCGTCATGGGCAAGACCGACCCTTCTGCCCCCCGTCACCTGCAACAGTCCCAGATTCTCGTTCCCCTCGACACGCCTGGGATTACCAAGATCCGGCCGCTCCATGTTTTTGGCTATGACGATGCACCGCACGGCCATTTCGAGGTGCTGCTGGAGAATGTGCGGGTTCCGGCCGAGAACATCATCCTCGGCCCCGGCCGCGGCTTCGAAATCGCGCAAGGTCGGCTTGGCCCAGGCCGAATCCACCATTGCATGCGCTCTATCGGCGCTGCCGAGCGTGCGCTCGAGAAGATGGTCAAACGCCTCAAATCTCGTGTCGCCTTTGGCCGACCAGTCGCCGACCAGGGGGTGTGGCATGAGCGGATCGCCGAAGCCCGAATTGCTATCGAGCAGGCGCGCCTTCTCACTCTCAAGGCAGCCTGGATGATGGACACTGTCGGCAACAAGGAAGCAAAGACCTTGATTGCCATGATCAAGGTCGTGGCGCCCAATGTCTCCACCCGGATTATCGACATGGCGATACAGGCCCACGGCGGGGGCGGAGTCTGCCAGGATTTCGGGCTTGCCTCCGGCTATGCGGGCCAGCGCACACTGCGCCTCGCTGACGGACCTGACGAGGTCCATCGCCAGGCCATCGCGAAGGATGAGCTGCGCCGCTACAACTGAAAAGAGCCGGGCGCCGACGGACGGCCCCGGCTCCCCCATTTCATCAAGCCAAGGTCAGGCGGTCAGGAGACGGCGCCGGCGCACCATCGCACCAACCAGGCCGAAGCCGGCAATCATCATGGCCCAAGTGGCGGGCTCGGGCACGACACCCGATGCCAACATCGGCGAAACACCCCCAGAACTCACAGAGGCCGGCAGGCTTTGCGCCACGGGGCCCGAGACCGAACTGATCGCAAAGGCGGGGACAGCGGTGCAAGCAAGGGCCGCACCAACAACAAGCGCACGAATCATGATGCTACTCCTCTCCTGTTGGCATCAGGGAGCTAACATAAGCCATACCTGCGATGGCGATGTCAACCCGGTGCGGCATGACTTTCTGCCCTGACGAGAAAGCGTAATACATCGCCGCCCGGCCCCAAGGCTGTTCTTGCGCGCACGGCATCGCACGCGCATGGCCGCGGGCCTCATGGATCTGCACGCACGCTTCGTCGCACCGGCGCGGGGTCATCGCACCGCGCAGCGCTCCCCTCTCACTTGCCGCCGGCCCATGCTTGGCCTAGCGGGGCCGCGATGATCCTGCTGCTCGATGTTCGGACCGGCCGCGCCCTGGTCCGGCAGGGCGGCCGCTCTGCCTACGCCAAGGCGTCACGGCAAGGGCCGGTCGCCGTCCATCCACTCGGGCTCGAAGGTGACGAGGTCGGCAATCCCCGGGTCCATGGCGGGCCCGACAAGGCGGTCTATGCCTATGCCGCCGCCAGCTACCCGCTCTGGCGCGCTGAGCATCCCCGACACCGCGACCGCCTCGTTGCCGGCGCCTTCGGTGAGAATCTGCTGATCGACGGCCTCGACGAAGACAGCGCCCATGTCGGCGACCGCTGGCGCATCGGCACCGCCCTTCTCGAGATCTGCCAGCCCCGCCAGCCCTGTGCCACGCTCGCCCGCTGGTTCGATGACCCGGCCATGGTGAAGGCGATGGTCGCAAACGGCCGCTCGGGCTGGTATTGCCGTGTGCTGGAGGCCGGCGAACTCGCCGCGGGCGACCGGCTCACCCTCGAGCATCGGCCCGAGGGCGCCTGGTCGATCGCCGCGGTGCTCAAGGCAAGCTACACGCCCGCGGGGGCGGCGGAATTGCTCGCCCTCGCTGCCGCCCCGGGCCTTGCCGCAAGCTGGGCCGCCTGGGCTGCGCGCGCCGCCCGCGCCCCGGCCGCCAAGCCGCTCTGACCCGCTTTCGGATCAGTTGTAAATTATCTTTGCATGTCGCGCTCGGACATGAAAGGTAACCCTCTCGCGACGTAATCCGTTTTTCTGGCGGTGAGGTTGGCACAAATCTTGCGGCATCGGTGGAGTAGGCCTTCCCGCGAAGCTGCACTGGAGGATCAGATGAGCCACTTCACGCTTAACGCTTAGCCTTGCTGCCGCTGCCTTTGCCATCGCCGGCGCGGCCAACGCCGCTGTCACGCTCTACACCGACCGCTCGATGTGGACCACGGCCGCCAGCCCCATCGTCGCGACCGCGGATTTCCCCGACCTCCCTTTCGTCAACGGCCTCAGCATCTCCAAGGGGTCGATCAACGGCGGCCAATGGGCGGACGTGGTCAACCCGGCGACCACCTACAGCTTCAATCCGGTTCGGGCCGTCGGCTTCGACCTCGACATGGGCCCCAGCGGCTTCGACACCGGTCACATCTGGACCGTCCACTTTGTCGGCGGCGGGACCCATGTGCTTGCCGAGATCAACAGGTTCGTCGGGTTCTACGGCATCGTCTCCAGCCTTCCCGTCAACAAGCTGACAGTCGCTGCCGGCACCGCCTGCTGCATTGAGACCTGTTCCCTCGACAACATGGGCTTCGGAGCGGTTCCGGAGGCTGGCACCTGGGCCATGCTAGTTGCCGGCTTTGGACTCGTCGGCACTGCGGTTCGCAGGCGCTGCGACGCGCTCGCCGCCTGAGCGATCGGCAGCGACGAGGGCCGCGACGGCAACGTCGCGGCTCTCTGCACGTCAGGTCCTCGCCATCGGTAGGCCCGGCAGGACTCGAACCTGCAACCAGACCGTTATGAGCGGTCGGCTCTGACCATTGAGCTACGGGCCCGGGCACGCCATGCGCGGTCTGCGCAAAACAGGCAAGAAAAAGGGCCGGGGGAGCTCGGCTCAACCC
>NZ_JBRCLD010000029.1:0-14046 GCF_053487655.1 Thermaurantiacus sp.
ACCGCAATCAGCGCCACCCCCTTCAGCCAGCCGTGGATGGCAAGGAGATGCATGCGGTAAAGCGAAAGATACATGAGCCGCGCAAGGCGCCCCTCTACTGCCATTCGCCCGCCGACGAGATTGCCCATAAGGCTCCCCACGGTTGAGAAGCGGGAGAGGGAAACCAGGCTTCCCCGGTCGCGATAGACAAAGGGCTTGAGCGGCCGCCCCTCTTGCGCTGCCACCAGGTTCCTGAACACGGTCTCGGCCATCTGGTGCGCGGCTTGCGCGCGCGGCGGCACTGGCTTCTGCGCGCCCTCAGGCTTGAAGAAGGCACAGTCCCCCATCGCGAAAATCCGGTCATCGCGCGTCGTCTGCAACGTCGGCCTCACCACCAGCTGGGCAGTACTCGTGGTCTCAAGCCCGCCGATGTCGCGGAGATAGTCGGCCCCGCGCACGCCTGCCGCCCACACCATCAGGTCCCCCGCAATCCGCTGCCCGTCCGCCGTCACAATTGCCCCCGGCTCGGCTTTCACCACACGCGTTCCTTCGCGCACCGTCACGCCCAGCGCTTCAAGCTCGCTCTTGGCTGCCTTCGCAAGCGGCTCAGGCAAGGCCGGAAGGATCCTCGGGCCTGCCTCCACCAGCGTCACCTTGAGACGCGATTCGTCGAACACCTCAAGCCCGTAATGCCTGAGGCCCCCGGCGGCATTGTAGAGCTCGGCCGAAAGCTCGACACCGGTTGCCCCCCCGCCCACCACCACCACCCGCACATATTCATCCGCTCGGGCATCCACGCTCATGCGCCGCGAAACCCGAAGGCACTGGTTCAGAAGCCGGTTGCGGAACCGGTCCGCCTGCTCGCGATTGTCAAGAAAGAGGCAATGCTCGCGCACACCGGGTGTGCCGAAATCATTGGTGACCGAGCCCACCGCCACCACCAGCCAGTCGTAGCGGATGCGGTGCTCGCCAACCAGCTCGCGCCCATCCTCGTCCAGCATCGGTGCAAGCACCACTTCGCGGCGCGCACGGTCGATGCCCGAAAGGCTGCCATGGAAAAAACGATAGCCCCAGCGGTGGCAGTGGCTCCTGTAGCCCACCTCGTCGAGATTGGCATCAAGCGAGCCCGCCGCCACCTCGTGCAGCAGCGGCTTCCAGATATGGGTCCGGTTGCGCTCGATGAGGATGATGTCGTGGCGCTTGCGGCCATATTTGGCGCCAAGCCGGCGCGCCAACTCCAACCCCCCGGCGCCACCCCCGGCAATCACAATCTGCGTCTTGCGCTCCGGCATGGCGCCCCTTCGCACCTGCAGCAGCGCCGCGCAAGGCGGCGGGGCGCCACGCCCTAGCGCTGGTGCACCATCCGCATGCCCGGCACCGGCGAGCGCGCCTTAAGCACATAGGGCGCCCGGATCGAGCCCACATAAAGGTCGCGCATGTCCGCCCCGCCCCAGCTCACATTGGTCGGGTGGTCGAACAGCACGCCCTCGGGGTCATCGACCACCACCTCCACGTCCCCAGACGGCCGGATGGCGACGATCCGGTTCGCCGCCGGCAGCGTCACCCAGAGATTGCCTTCTGCATCAAAGCCGCAGCCATCGGTGTAACCGAGGTTGCGGAAGATCTCCGGCGGCGGCGGATTTGCCGGGTCAACCGGTCCTGCCAGCAAGGGCCCGAGCTCTGGCCCATAGGGCTCGCCTGCGCCAAGGAGGCCCGGCCCCAGCACCGGAAAGCGCAGGACATTGGCCGCACTCGTCTGACAGACATAGAGGTTGCGTTCCCCTTGGTCGAAGGCGCAGCCATTGGCAAAGCGCAAGCCTTCGGCTGCCACCTTCACTTCACCCGAAGGCAAGAGCGCAAAGACGAAGCCATCCGGCCGCCCATCGAGCGCCGCAGGCCAGGTCTCGGCCCAGGTCGAATGCGTGCACCAGATCGTCCCGTCCGAGGCCACCACCGGATAGTTGCAGCTGGAGAGCACCCGCCCGCCAATCGCTGCAACCAGGGTCTCATGCACCCCCGAGACGGGATCGAACCGCTCAAGCGGCCCAGGCACGCCGTCATAGATCCCGAAATTGGCAATGAGGATCCGCCCCTCGGCATCCATGGTGATGCCGTTGGGCGCGCCTCCCTTCGGCCCCAAGCGGGTGAAGCTTCCATCACCGTGCAGCTCTGCGACCGCCGCTTGGTGTTCGGAAGCGAAGACCCGCCCGTCACGTCCCACCACCACATCCTCGGGCCGGTCGATCCCGCACGCCACTTTGACGAAGTCCGAAACGGCCATCCGAAGTCCCGCCATACCTCTACCCTCCAACCTCTCCCTGCCACGCTCGAAGCGGGCCGCAAACCCCTTCGGCCTTTGCTCCGCCGCAAACGCATTGGCGCAATGCGTTGCCCTTTTTTTTGCGCAGCATTTCTTTCTCGACACATCTTGCAACCCGCGGCGCTGCTGGTAAATTGCGCTCGGGAGGGAGGGACATCTTTCGTCGCTGCCTTCCGGCGGCCCCTTCGGCCAGCCCGTTTGGCCGGCCCTTCGGCTGCCCGTTGGGGCAGCGGTTTGATGTCCATGGCACCAGCGATGCTGCAAGGGGAGGAGAGCGGCATGGGTGCAGCAAAACCAGGTCTTGTCTTGGCGCTGCGAGCAGCGGGGCAAGTCGCGCGCGCCTTGCCGCTTGTGGCAGCTTTCCTCGGCCCGGCGATGGCGCAGGGCCAAGAGCCCCGGGCCAGCACGGAGGCCCCCGCCGAGATCGTCGTCACCGGCACCCTCATCCGGGGCGCCGTTGAAACGGGCGCACTTCCCGTCACGGTCCTTGCGTCCGAGGATCTCCTCCGCCAGGGCGCGCCCACCGTCCTTGATCTCGTGAAGCAGCTGCCAGCGTCAGCTGGTGCGCTTGGCGACACCAACCAGTTCGATGCCCGCGCCCAGGGCACCGAGGGGGTGACCACCATCAACCTCCGCGGGCTTGGCCCCTCGCGAACGCTTGTGCTCGTGAATGGCCGGCGCCTGGCGGAAGCACCCATCGGCACGGCAGCCGTTGATTTGTCGCTGCTTCCGGCGGCTGCGATCGGCCGCATCGAGATCCTGCGCGATGGCGCGGCTGCCACCTACGGCTCCGATGCGATTGCAGGTGTTGTCAACTTCATCTCCAACTCGGGCTTTGAGGGTGTCCGCGTGACGGGCGATTATCGCTACATCCCCGGCTCCAACGGGGACTGGGGCGCCAACATCCTGTGGGGGTGGGCGGGGAGCCGCGCTCGCCTGCTTGCCGCCTTCGGCTACCAGCACCGCTCGCCCCTCACCACAACCGACCGGGATTTCGCCTTCCAGCCCTATGATGCGAACCCCGCTGGCGGCTGGTCGCAAGGCGGCAACCCGTCAGCCTTCATCCCTTTTCGCATCGGTGCGCCCGGAACCGGGCCGACGGCAGGCCTCATGCTCGACCGCGGTTGCGGCGTCCTCGGCGGCAAGGAGCTGGTCCAGAGCCGCAATCCCGCCGGCCAGCCGTTGCTCGGCCGCTGTGCCACCAACTTCACGAGCTTCGACAATCTCGTCGAGAAGGAAGAGCGAATCCAGGCCTATGCTGAGGGGAGCTTCACGCTCACCGACCGCCTCACCTTCGAGACCAGCATCCTCTACGGCTACACCGAGGTGCTCTCCAACACCTCGCCCACCTATCTCTTTCTCAACACCCCCTCGCGCAACGCCAACCCGCTTGGAGTCCAGTTCTTCGTCCCGGCGGACAACCCCGGCCTTGCTGCCTATCGCGCTCTCAACCCTGACCAGTTTCCCGGCGGTGCAACGCACGCGCTCTTGGCAGCTGGCACCTTCCGCACTTCCATGGTTGCAGGCACCATCTTCGGCGACGTGAACGGCGTCCCTGGCGCATCGCCCGCCTGGCGGGAGTCGGAATCAACGCGCGTGACAGCTGGTCTTCGCGCCGATCTTTCCGAGCACCTTGTCATCGATGCGGGCATGACCTGGCATCACTACCGCCGGCGGCTCTACCAGTTCGACACTGTGACCGACCGGCTCCAGCTGGCGCTGCGCGGCCTCGGCGGCGACAATTGCAACGGAACCACCCCCGGCCAGGGGGGCTGCCTCTGGTTCAACCCCTTCTCGAACGGAGTCCAGCGCAACGTCCTGACCGGGGAGACCAACCCGAACTTCAACCCGGCGCTCGCCAATTCCCCGGAAGTCTTCCGCTATTTCCTGAAGCCCCTGGACTCCCGGCTCGCCAACCGGCTCCTCGTCGGCGAAGCCATCGCCTCTGGCCGCACACCCCTTGCGCTGCCCGGCGGCCCGGTCTCCTACGCGCTTGGAGTCCAGTATCGCAACTACCAGGGCCGGTTCCGCTACGGCCCGTTCAACGACATCAACGCCTTCCCCTGTGCCGGCAGTCTCGACTTCGGCGACCGCAGCTGTGCTGTGCGCACTGGCCTCTTCGGCTTCCTCGCCCCCAATGCGGACAATGACGCAAGCCTCGATGTGGTCGCCCTGTTCGGCGAAGCGCAGCTTCCGGTCACCGACCGGCTTGCCATCTCGGCTGCACTCCGGTTCGAGGACTATGGCGGCGCAGCCGGCTCGACTGTCGATCCCAAGGGCACGGTGCGATGGGAATTCTTGGAAGGGCTCGCCCTGCGCGGCTCGGTCGGCACCACCTTCCGCGGCCCGCCAGCCAACCTCATCCAGCCCGATGACCGCGCCGTCTCCTTCCAGTTCATCGGCGGGGCCTTCCGCGCTGTTGATGTCTTCGACAATCCCGGCCTCCGCCCCGAGTCCGCCTTCACCTGGTCCACCGGGCTCACCGCCAACCGCGGCGGGCTCACCGCCACCGTCGATTACTGGTCCTACCGGATCGAGGATCAGATCGTCTCAGAGGGAATTGCCGGAATCGTCGCTGCCGTCTTCGGGCCCGGAGCAACGGCCGCAACTCCCGCCAACTGCGCAAGCCCATTGATCGGCCGCTTCATCTTCTCCGGCGGCCCGCCGACCGGCGGCTGCGGCGCGCTCACGCCGACGCTCGGCCAGGTTGTCCGCGGCCGGACGGACTGGGTCAACAGCAGCGACGTCCGCACCTCCGGCATCGATTTCCTCGTCCAATATGCCCATGACTTCGGAGCCGAGCGTCGCGCTGCCATTGGCGCAACCGGCACCTATGTCCTCACCTACGAAGTCTCCGACCTCTTCTCCCAGGGCGCCCTCATCCAGCGCGGCTTCGACGCGGTTGGCAAACTCAACTTCCAGACCACCGCCTACCCCATCCCCGACCTCCGCTTGCAGACCTTTATCGAAGGCAGCATCGGCCGCCACGATCTCCGCCTCGCCGGCAATTTCATCAATGGCTACATCGACATCCGCCCGCCCGCCTACCGCATCCCGGCCTTCTACACCCTCGACCTCAGCTACAACCTGACCCTCCCCCACGACCTTGTCCTCAACGTCACGGTCTTCAACCTCCTCAACAAGACCCCCGGCTTTGCCCGGCTCGACCTCAACTACGATCCCTTCACGGCGAACCCGATCGGCCGCCAGGTCAGCTTCGGCCTGCGCAAGACCTTCCGCTAGCCGCCCCGTCGTGGCGGGCCGGCGCGCGCACCAGCCGCTTGCGCAACTTCGCCAGTCCTGCCACCCTTGCTGCGGCAGGGAGAAGCGCATGACCGACCAGCCCGTCCCCCATCTCGACGCTCTCATCGTCGGTGCCGGCCTTTCCGGAATCGGCATGGCCTGGCACATCGCCAACCGCTGCCGGGGGAAGCGCTACCTCCTCCTTGAAGCCCGCGACCGGCTCGGCGGCACTTGGGATTTCTTCCGCTACCCCGGCATCCGCTCGGATTCGGACATGTTCACACTCGGCTACCGCTTCCGCCCCTGGAAGGAAGCCAAGGCAATTGCCGATGGCCCCGCGATCCTCCGCTATGTCAACGAAACAGCGCAGGAAGCCGGTATCACTCCCCACATCCGCTTCAACCATAAGGTCACCGCGGCCGACTGGGACACGCAATCCAACCGCTGGACCATCACTGCCGAAACCCCCGCAGGCACCCGCCGCTTCACCGCCTCCTTCCTTCTCATGTGCGCTGGCTACTACAGCTACGAAGAGCCCTATGATCCGCCGCTTCCCGGCGAGGACCGCTTTGCCGGCACCCGCTTCCACGCCCAGCACTGGCCCCAGGGCCTCGACCATGCCGGCAAGCGCGTCATCGTCATCGGCTCGGGCGCAACTGCTGTCACCATCGTCCCCGAACTCGCCAAGACCGCCGCCCATGTGATTATGCTCCAGCGCTCGCCCACCTGGATGGTGAGCCGCCCGAGCGAGGACCGGGTCGCCAATCTCGTGCGCCGCGTCCTCCCCTCAGGCCTCGCCTATTTCCTCATCCGCTGGCGCAACATCGGCCTTCAGCGCTGGTTTTTCGATCTCGCCCGCCGCCGGCCGGAGTTCGTCGGCAAGCGTCTGCTCGAGATGCTGACGGCCGACCTCCCCGAAGAGCTGATCGCTGCCCACTTCACCCCCCGCTACAAGGTCTGGGACCAGCGCGTCTGCCTCGTCCCCGATGGCGACTTGTTCGCCGCCGTCCGCGAAGGCCGGGCCGAAGTCGTCACCGACACGATTGCCGAAGTCACCGAATCCGGCATCACCACTGCATCCGGCCGCCACCTCGAAGCCGACATTCTGGTCAAGGCCACCGGCCTCAACCTCCGCCTCTTGGGCGGAACCGCCGTCTCGATCGACGGTGTGGCGCAGCACCTGCCCAGCCGCTTCACCTACAAGGCGATGATGTTCGATGGAATCCCGAACCTCGTCTCGGTGTTCGGCTACACCAATGCGTCCTGGACCCTGAAGGCCGACTTGACGGCCGAGTTCGCCTGCCGCCTGTTGCACGCGCTCGACCGCAAGGGCGCTGCCGTCGCCGTCGCCGAAAACCGGGACCCGAGCTTGACCCATGAACCCTGGCTCGACTTTACCTCAGGCTATGTCCAGCGGTCGCTTGCCATCCTGCCCAAGCGCGGCTCCAAATATCCGTGGAAGGTCCACCAGAATTATCTGAAGGACTTGCGCCTCATTCGCCACGCGCCCCTCGAGGATGGCGTGCTCGGCTTCCATTCCCGCTGGCGCCCGGCTCAGGCGGCGGCGGCAACCCCCGCCGCCGGCAGTTCCACCGCCCCGGCCTCGGTCGAAGGCGGCAAGGTCCCAGCATAAAGCGCAAACAGCCGCGAGAAATGCTCGGCGGTTGAAATCACGCGCGTCCGCCGCCCTTCTGCCGCCGCTGCCCTGAGCGCCATCGGATTGCGCCGGGCAAAGGCGATAAGCGCCCGCGCTGCGTCGGCCTCGTCGCCTGCCCGGTAGCTCTCGCCCCAGGCCGGGTCGGCTGCATCCGAGCAGCCGCCGGCATCCGGCAGAACGAGCGGCGTGCCCGATGCCAGCGCTTCCGAGGCAACCAGCCCAAAGGTCTCAGCCCGGCTCGCATGGGCAAAGCCGTCGGCAGAAGCCAGGATCCGCGCCACCATCTCGCGATCGCTCACATGCCCCAGCAAGTGCACATTGCCTGCTGCTGCTGCCGCCTTCGCAACGCGCGCCCGGTCAAACCCGTCGCCCAGCTGCACCATGCCCAGCGGCACCGCGCGGCCAGCACGCGCCACTGCACGAAACAGCATCGGCCAGCGCTTCTCATGATGATGGCGGCCGATCCCGACGATAAGGCGCGCACTCGGCGGCAGCCCGAGCAGCGCAAGCAACTCCGCGCGCAACGCTTCGTCACGCTTCTCCGGCCGGAACAGCGCAAGGTCAACACCCCAGGGCACCATGTCGGCGGCAATCCCTGCTTCCTTGGCCACACGCGCCTGCATCCAGCGCGTGCCGGCAATGACGCGGTCAAACCGCCTCGCAAGCGCCCCCAAATAACCCCAGTACCAGAAGCAGCCGCGGTCAACGAGCTCGGGGGAGAGGAGCTTCCGGAACCAGGTCTGCGGATGCTGCGCCACAAAGTCGGCGTGCAGCACGAGGGACTTCGGCACACGCCCGCGCCAGCTTGCAACCGCCACCGCACCCAACATGAACGAAGACGCCTCGACCATGTCGGGCTTGAGGGCATCGAGTGCTGCATGCACACAGCGGACGCCCGCGAACAGGTGATAGCGCCGGTCAACCGGAATCGCCGGCGACTTCACATACCGCACCATGCCACCCGGCCGCTCCTCGTCGCGGTCCTCTGGGCCCGGCGCCAGCACCGTCACCCGGTGCCCGGCTTCCGCTGCAAACGCGAGCTTGGCATCGATGTAGGTTTTGACCCCGCCCCCCAGGGGCGCATAGAATTCGGCAACGTCGACAATATGCATCAGTTCGTGTCCGCTGCCCCTGCCACCCGCTCGGCCGGTCGCTTGAGCGGTCGGAAAGCAAGGCCCTGCAAATAGTTCATGACGACAATCTGCTCCGACCGGCCTGGCCCCACTCGCACAGCCACTTCCTGATGCCCGGGCTTGCCGCGGCCGATCCGGGGATTGCCGGAGAAGCCGGCACCGTCTTTTAGCACATCGAACTTCCAGCGCGGCCGCGCCTGGTGCACCACCGAAATCCCGTAGATCCCCGGCCCTGGCGCCTTGAGGCAAAGCTCGACGGGTCCGCGCGCTGGCACCGGCAGCCAGGCCCGGCGGAAGGGCTTGCCCTCGCGCTCAAGCAGGCGATCGGGTTTCAGCCAGTCCGCCTCGGTTGCAGGGTAGAGCTCGGCGCGCACATGGCCTGAGCGGCTCTTGAGCCCTTCGACGCGCACCTTGACTGCCGCCTCGCGCGAGCCCGGCGCACAGGCCGGGCTATCGTCGCCCATCAGCATCGGCCGGCTGTTGGGCGCGCCTTCAACAAGCGGCGACTCCGAAGCCGCCGCAGGGGCTGCGAGCAGCAAGAGAACAAGGGCACAGGTCCGTCGCATGCCACACAGCTAGGAGGCCATTGCGGCGGGAACGCGGCAGGCGCGCGTCAGTTGCGCGGCGTCACCAGGGAATGGTGCTGCCGTCCCAGGCGAGGAACCGGCCCGAATCCGCGCTTGTCAGCCCGTCCATGACACGCCACAAATTGGCCGCAGCAACGGCCGGAGTCACCAGCTGCCCGGGCCGCAGATTGCGCTGGAACGGCTTCGACATCGCCGTGTCCACCGTCCCTGGATGCAGCGCCACCACGATAGCTTTCGGGTTCTTCCGCGCCAGCTCCACCGCAAGCGTTCGGGTGAGCTGGTTGGCGGCCGCCTTTGCCATGCGGTAGGCATACCAGCCGCCCAGCCGGTTGTCCCCAATCGAGCCCACCCGCGCCGTCAGCACGGCAAAGAGGCTTCGCTGGTCGCGGGCAAGCCTGGGCGCAAATGCCCGCGCTGCCATCGCTGGCACCACCGCGTTCGCGACATAGCTTTCCACCAGCCACTGCGGGTCGAGCATCCGCACATCCCGTTCCGGCCCGGTGCCGTTGCGATGCAACAGCCCGCTTGCAACAATCACTGCCTCCAGCCCGTCGCCAGCAGCGGCAGCCGCTTCAAGAAACGTCTGCGGCTGCATGGCATCGAGCGCCGGCCGCGACACGCGCACCACGCGCATGCCACGCGCTTCGGCAAACTCCGCAAGTGCTGCCCCAATCCCGCCGGAGGCTCCCACCACCACGACTGTCACGCGCTTCCCCTGCGCCAGCTCGGCCATGGACGGCAAGTCTGGTCGCTTGCCGCACGTGCCCCGGCACGGCCCTCGAATGCATGCTCGCCGCCCTAAAGCCCAGCCCAGAAGCTTGCGAAGCGATAGACCAGGGGAACACCCACCAGCATCATGAACGGAAAGGTGATGCCAAGCGAGGACGTCAGCCAGATCGAGGGATTGGCCTCGGGGAAGGTCGCACGGACTGCAGCCGGCGCATCAATGTAGGAGGCGCTTGCCGCAACCGTCCCAATGACGGCTGCACTGCCCAGGGAAAGCCCCGCAGCCGTTGCAAGGCCGGTGGCTGCAAATCCGAAGACGACGGGTGCCGCCACACCAAAGACCAGCATCCGCCCGGCCACATCTTGAAACGAGCGCAGCTGCCGGGCGGCTGCCATCCCCATCTCCAGCAAGAACAGCACCAGCACACCGCGGAACAAGTCCACAAAAAAGGGCGAAATCCGACTGAAGTTCGTCTCGCCAATGGAAGCCCCCATCACCAGCCCACCGCCGAGGAGCAGCAGGCCGCGGCCGCGCAGCGTCTCCAGCAACAGCTCGCCAACTGGCAGCGACTGCGCGCTCTCCCTTGCAAGCGCCGCACGCCCGATGACGAGGGCAACGAGAATCGCAAGCTCAAGCAACGCAACAAGCCCAATGACATAGCCATCCATGGGCGTTCCCATGGTGTCGGCATAAGTGCGCCCGACAAGGAAGGTCACCGACGAGACCGAGCCATAGAGCGCTGCCACTCCAGTTGCATCGGGCACCGAAAGCCGCAGGATCGAGCGCGCCACCACAAAGCCGGCAAGCGGCAGGAGAAGCACCAAGAGGGCAACCACGCCAAGACCGGCGGCAATATCAGCCAGGCTGACCTGGGACAGTTCCTGCCCACCCTGCAGCCCGATCGAAAACAAAAGATAGATGGAGATGATGCGGATGACCGGCTCGGGAATCTCGAGGTCGGAACGGATGAGCGATGCGATCATGCCGATGACGAAAGCGATCGTGACCGGAGAGACGAGATTCTCGACAAGGACAGCGCTGTTCAACGACAAGGCTCCAGATTCAATTCCGAGCGCAGATAGATTGAGCCTTTCAGAGGCCAGAAACCAAAAGTTTTCACCAGATTGAGCAATTCCCTTCATATATCTGGCTTGACTCCCTCGTCCTGGCGGCTAGCGCAGGCCCCATGCTTCCGCTCGACATTCCGCTGCTCCACACGTTCCTCGACCTCGCGCAGACGGGAAGTTTCACGCGCACGGCTGCGCGTGTGCATCGCACGCAGTCGGCCGTCTCGGCCCAGATCCGGCGCCTGGAGGGCCTGCTCGGGGCGCCGCTGTTCGCGCGCACCACCCGCTCCGTCACGCTGACACCGGCAGGCGAGCGGCTGCTGCCCCATGCTGCTGCCGTCGTGGAGGCAGCCGCGGCGCTCGAAGCCAGGTTTCGCCACGGCGAAGTTGAAGGCGATGTCCGCCTCGGCTGTCCGGAAGATGTGGCCGGTGCCGACCTTCCTGCCATCCTCGCCGATTTCGCCGCAGCGCACCCCCGGGTGCGCCTCCATGTCCGCTGCGACCTCACCCTTCACCTCGTCGAGCAGTTCGAGACTGGCGCCTTCGATCTCATCCTCATCAAGCAGGATCCGGAGCGAGTCCTGCCAGGTGCCAGGCTCCTGCGCCGTGAACCGCTCGCCTGGGTCGGTGTCACTCGCCTGGCCGCAGCCCAGCCCCACAGCCCAGTGCCGCTCGTCCTCGCGCCGGCGCCGTGCGTCTATCGCGCACGCGCGCTTGCAGCCCTGGCCGGCGCTGGCCATGCTGCCGATGTCGTCTACGCGTCCCCGAGCGAGGCCGGGCAGGTGGCGGCCGTGCGGGCTGGCCTTGGCCTCACCGTGCTTCCTGCACGACGCGTGCCCGCCGATCTCGTCCGCGCTGGCGCGGGCTGGCCGCCGCTTCGGGAAGCGGCGATCTGCCTGCTCGCAGTGGCAAGGCCGACAGGTGCCATCGAAGCCTTCGCCCGCTACGCCGAGGCCCGGCTTGGGGAGGCAGGCGAGCGCTAGGCCCGCCTCGCGCCGCGCCCGGCTGGCCGCAACGTCCCCTTCCCTTCGGCCTCAGTCAGAGGCAGGCAGTGGTGCTCAGGATCCGGGCAAACTTGGCGGCCGCTCCCGGCCGATCCGGCGCCGGAGGCGGGGCAGCGGCCTGCTCTTCTGACGCTCCGAACATCGCGCAAAGGCTGCGCACACAATGGGCGATATGGTCGCCGGCCAGCCGGTAGAAGACCAGTTTCGACTGCCGCCGCGCCAGCACTGCGCCCCCTTTCCGCAAGTCGGCAAGCTGCTGGCTCAGCGCCGGCTGGCTGACACCGGTCGCAGCTTCAATGGCGCTGACACTGCGCTCGCCGTCGAGGAGGGCAGCGAGGATCATCAGCCGCTGCGGCTGCGCAAACAGCCGCAGCTGGGCAGCAGCAGCTTCTGCCTCGTGCCGCGCCAGCCTGACTGGGCTCATGACCCCGGGCTCTGGCGGAAAGTTGCAAACCAGCCCGGCGCCAGCCCGTCAGCCTGCTCTGGCGGCGGTGCCGCCATGAGCATGCCCGGCTGCCAGCCTTCCGGAGCAAGAAGACCGGACTTGCGCGCCTCAACCAGCGCCGTTGCCACCCGCAGCAGTTCCGCCGCCGAGCGGCCGACATGGGCCGGATAGGCGAGGGCCGCCTCGATGAGGCCGTCGGGGTCGATGAAGAAACAGGATCTGACCGTCGCCGTCGACTGGTGGTCGGCAGCAAGCATCCCGTAGGCCCGCGCAATCACCATCCCGCTGTCCTCGACGATCGGAAAAGGGATCGCAACGCCAAGCTCGCGCTCGATCGCCTCCACCCAGGCGAGATGGGCATAGAGACTGTCCACCGAAAGGCCGAGAAGCGCAACGCCGATCGCCTCGAACGCAGGTTGCAGCCTCGCCAGCGCCACGAACTCGCTGGTGCACACCGGCGTGAAATCGGCCGGGTGGGCAAACAGCAGCACTGAGCGTCCGCGATAATCGAGGAGCGATACCGGCCCTTTCGTCGAGCGAGCCGAAAAGCCTGGCGCAACATCGCCGATGCGAAGCGCCCCCCGGGAGTCGGCACACGCGTCGGCATAAGCGTCGGCCAATGGCCGGGAAGGGGGCGGATGCATGCCCCATCCCTGCCACTGCGACACCCTTGATTCAAGAGAGTTTCATACCTATCCAAAAATGAAAGAGTGGTTGGAGACTTGTCATGACCGTCACTGCTGTCGAGTCGGAAGCTTCCTCTGGCGCTCCCGCCCAGCCAGATGCTGCCTTGGCAGCAGCAAGCGCCATCATTTCGGCTGCGCGGCGCAGCACGCGCCCGGCGCCCGTCGTCAGGGCCTTTTTTGATCAAGCGACTTTTACGGTCAGCTATGTCGTCCACGACCCG
Source organism: Thermaurantiacus sp. (assembly GCF_053487655.1). Lineage (NCBI taxonomy): Bacteria > Pseudomonadati > Pseudomonadota > Alphaproteobacteria > Sphingomonadales > Sphingosinicellaceae > Thermaurantiacus > Thermaurantiacus sp. Next base: position 13,070 of record NZ_JBRCLD010000029.1, read on the forward strand.
CGCACAAAGCGCGCCGCCATCATTGACTCCGTCCATGATTTCGACCCCAAGTCGGGCCGCACGTCGACCGTCTCCGCAGAGGCCATCCTCGCCTATGTCGCAGCCGAAGGGCTTAAGGTGGACTGGCAGCTCGAAACGCATGCCCATGCCGACCATTTGTCGGCAGCACCGTTCCTGAAGGCGCGCCTGGGCGGGCAGATCGCCATCGGTCGCGAAATCCGCAAAGTGCAGGATGTCTTTGCTCGCGTCTTCAATTTCGGGCCAGAGTGGCCGCGCGAGGCGGTCGAGTTCGATCATCTGTTCGCGGATGGCGAGCGCTTTGCGATCGGCGAGCTTGAGGCCATGGCCCTGCATGTGCCCGGCCACACGCCGGCCGATCTTGCCTATGTGATTGGCGATGCCGTGTTCGCTGGCGATACCATCTTCATGCCGGACTATGGCACCGCCCGCGCCGACTTCCCGGGCGGCAACGCGCGCACCCTCTACCGGTCGATCCGTCGCCTGCTGTCGCTGCCGTCCGAGGCGCGGCTCTTCATGTGCCACGACTACAAGGCGCCGGGCCGCGACGAGTTCGCGTGGGAAACGACGATCGGGGCCCAGCGCGCCGGCAACGTCCATGTCCATGACGGCATCGAGGAAGACGCCTTTGTTGCCATGCGCGAGGCGCGCGACCGCACGCTTGAGATGCCCGTCCTCATCCTGCCGTCGATCCAGGTCAATGTGCATGCGGGGCGCTTGCCGGAGCCCGAGGCCAATGGCGTGCGCTATCTGAAGTTGCCGCTCAACGCGCTGTGACAGTGATGCTGCCCCACGCCCTTCCCCTCGCCGGCGGGCTGATGATCGGTCTTGCAGCCGCCGTGATGCTGCTTGCCCTCGGTCGTGTTGCTGGCGTCAGCGGGCTTGCGGCCCGGGTGCTCGGGCTCGGCGGCGATGCGCCACTTCCCGTCGCGGCCGCCTTCCTCCTGGGGCTGCCTCTT